>DATFXC010000054.1:0-6374 GCA_035258625.1 Candidatus Udaeobacter sp.
GTCACAATCATTTTAAGTTCATCAGCCAATCACGCGCAGCTTCAACATCTGCCGCCGTTAGTTCGTGGCCGGCTTGAAAGTAACGCATCGTGACATCTGCACCGGCCCTGCGCAAAAGTTCAGCCAGACGCTTCGTCTGAGATGTCGGAATAATTGGATCGTTTGTTCCTGCGCCAATCCATACGCGCACGGAGGAAAGCTTTGGTTGCGTGTCTGGAATTAACGGCACCATCGCTCGAAATAAGATAGCGGCCGATAATATCTCTGGCCGGAGCAGCAGCATGCTCGCAGCGATGTTGGCACCGTTCGAATAACCGACGGCAACGACATTATCGCTGGCGAGTCCATAGTGGTGAGTGGCCGCTGCGACAAAGTCCGCCAGTTCGTTCGTGCGGTGCTTTAAATCTTCTAAATCGAATACGCCCTCGGCTAATCGACGAAAGAACCGCGGCATCCCGTGTTCGAGCACCTTGCCCCGCGGGCTAAGCAACGCAGCATTTGGATCAAGTTCGCGTCCGAGCGCAATGAGATCGCGTTCGTTTCCACCCGTGCCATGAAGAAGCAAAAGTGTGCGTGACGAGTTGCCGGGAACGAACTCGTGAATGAAGTCGGGCTGCGGCGTCATGATTTAAAATTAGCAAAGGTTGTAGCCACCGGCCTGTGGCCGGTGTCCAACAGCACTACTTCTTCATACTAAGCAGGACGGCCCACAGCCCGTGGCTACAGAGGCTATACCTTTATTTGACTCCCTCTAGTCGGCACTTGAATGGGTGGGAGAATTTGTTCGATCTGCGACCGCGCCGATTCCATCCATGGCGGGAGGCGTAAATGTGTGCCGAGTTCCTCCAGCTTTTCATCAAACGTAAAACCAGGCGGCTCGGTCGCGATTTCGAACAGCACGCCGCCGGGTTCGCGGAAATAAATGGAATGAAAATAGGTGCGGTCCACCACCGGCGTTACGTTGTAGCCAAGATCGACGAGATGCTCACGCCACTGGAGCTGTTCGGCATCGTCCTTTGCGCGAAAGGCAATATGATGCACCGAACCCGCAGCGACTCGGCCGATCGCCGTGTCGGGCTTACAAAGCAGGTCAACAATTCTGCCCGGTGCAGAGTCGTTCGCGGAGGCAAAGCGAAACCGGTTCCCCGATTCGTCAATCAAACGATAGCCGAAGCTCTCCGTGAGTAACCGCGCAGTTCTCTCGTAACCTTCCAGCGCTGCGGAGACACTGTGAAAACCTCGAACGGCGTGTTCTGCGGGAACGGGGCTGTCCGGCCACATCTCAATGTGTGCGCGAGAACTCGACGTAATCAGCTCGATCATAAGCCCGTCGGGATCAACCAATCGGATAACTTCTTCGCCGAAACGCGTAGATGTTTTCTCAGCTGTCACGTGGTGTTGCTTCAGGCGCTCCAGCCAATACCCAATTGAATCTTGAGGAATCGCGAACGCTGTCGCTTCGACCTGGCCCGTGCCACGGATTCCGCGTCGAGCTCCCGGCCACGGAAAGAACGTCAGGATTGTACCGGGTGTGCCACGGCGATCGCCGAAATAAAAATGGTACGTGCCCGGATCATCAAAATTCACCGTGCGCTTGACGAAACGCAGACCGAGAAGCCCGACATAAAAATCGAGATTCCGCTGCGGATCGCTCGCGATCGCAGTGACGTGATGTAGTCCCGGAATTTTGCTGTTCATCAGGACGGTGACGATCTTCTACTGAGCAGCACGTGCACTTTCAGGGTGAAATCGCACGACGGCAATGATTCCCAGTAAGACAGAAGCGACGAGCACGGTGAGTTGCGTGAGTTTGAATGGTGATTTGGTTTGAGTCGGGGCGATCGCATGCAGTGCAGGCACTTTTTGAAACAACTGCACGACCAACACGAAGAGATTAAAATACAGCATCATCACGGCGCCAATCACGTAGATCCAGCGCCACGCTCCGACGAGTCGCCGCGAATACCGCGCGTAAATCGTAATCGTGAACACCGGCACGGTGATAACTCCGAGAATGATCGCCGGCGTAACGCCGTGAAACGGAAAGAAAAATCCGGTCACGGTTGTTGCAACCGCGGTGATAAGGAACCATTTCGTCCAACCGCTCGCACGATTGCCGGAAAGCATGGCAAACAAGACGACGAAGCCGGCGAAAATCGCGATGAGACTGATGAGCGTGTGAATGATTGTGTAGATGTGCAGGGTCATGGCGATCCAATTACGTCCGTGCTCGGTGATCGCAAAGCACGATTACGTCCGACCGCGCCGTTGTACGTCCGGACTAGCTTTCGTACTTAAAGGATAACTGTAACCGAGTACGGTATTCGGTGACTTTGCCGTCCTCGACCTTCACATCCATCTTCACAACCTCGGCAATGCGCAGATCGCGCAGCGTGCCAGCGGCGGTCCCAACCGCATTCTTTGCCGCATCCTCCCAGGACTGCGCACTGGTGCCAATGACTTCTGTGACTCTGTACACTGAATCTGTAGATTTATCTTTTGTGGCCATAATGTTTGTTTCTATCAGTTTGTTTGATCTTCCGATTACATCTGTTTCCAGGCAAGTCACTTCACATCAGTTGCCACCGCATACGTTATTTCTCGGAATGACTCAACGAGCTTTTCGAAACGCGGATCGTTTCGAAGCGGGTCGAACATTGGATCGAGCCGGAGCAGCGCGGATGTGAGCGGTACGCTTGCAACCAATGGGGATTCATATGGTACCGAGAGTAGTCTCTCCAGAGCGGCGATTTGCAGTATCATATTAGAGCCTTCCGTTTCATGCTAGCTGACAGCTGCCTCCGTTGCTACAGGCGGTGCGGATTGTGTGGGCGCGAGCGCTTGTGTTTTCGCGCGGCGTTCTTTGAACCACATGATTACGACGTAGAACACGGGCGTGAGGAAAAGGCCAAAGCCGGTAACTCCGAGCATTCCGAAAAAGACCGCGGTGCCGAGGGCTTGCCGCATTTCCGCGCCGGCACCCGAACTAACGACCAGCGGAACGACACCGAATATGAACGCGAATGAAGTCATCAAGATCGGACGCAATCGGAGACGACACGCTTCGACCGCGGCGGTGAAGCGATCTTTTTGATCGCGGTCCTGAATTTGTTTCGCGAATTCGACAATCAGAATCGCGTTCTTACAAGCGAGCCCGACGAGCACAATGAACCCAATCTGTGTGAAGATGTTGTTCTCCATGGAGCGGAGCCAGACACCGTAGATCGAACTGAACAGACACATGGGAACGATCAAAATGATGGCGAAGGGCAACGACCAGCTCTCGTAGAGCGCCGAGAGCAGCAGGAAAACAAACAGAACGCAAAGCGGGAAAATGTAAATTGCGCTGTTGCCCGCGAGCTTCTGCTGCAATGCTATTTCAGTCCATTCGGTCGTGAAGCTGGTAGGCAGAATTTGTTTAGCCAGACGTTCAACAGCGGCGAGCGCGTCGCCGCTGCTCGCGCCCGGTGCAGGCTGACCGCTGAGGTCAGCAGCCGTGAACATGTTGTAACGCGTAATCTGGTCGGCGCCGCTTACCTCCTTCACGGTCGCCACCGACCCGAGCGGAACAATTGCGCCCGAGTTATTGCGTGTTTTCAGCAAGCGAATATCGTCCGGACTTAAACGGAATCGGGAGTCAGCCTGAGCTGTAACGCGATAAGTGCGGCCAAAGAGCGTGAGATCGTTCACGTATGTCGATCCAAGATAAGTCTGAAGCGTGCCGAAGATGTTGCTGAGCGGCACGTCCATGCTCTTCGCTTTGACACGATCAACATCGAGCCAAAGCTGCGGAACGTTCGCGCGAAAGGTCGTCAAATTGTTCGCCAAACCGGGCGTTTGATTTGCCTTTATCATCATGGCGAAAGCCTGCGTTTGAAGTTCGTCGAGACCGGCGTTGCCGCGATCTTGAATAAACAATTTGTAACCGCCGGCATTACCAATGCCGGACACGGGCGGCGGCGGAAAAGCAATCACCAGAGCTTCGGGAATCTCCGCGCGCACGCGCGTATTTATTTTCGCCAGAATCGCCGGCAGACTCTGATCGCGCGTTTTTCGCTCGGAAAATTCTTTGAATGGAAGAAACACCGCAGCCGTGTTCGGCTGATTGCCGCCGAAGAGATTGAATCCCGCGAATTCGACGGTGTTGAGAATGCCGGGAGTTTCGTGCGCGATTTTCGAAATCTTGTCGACAACCGCCTGGGTCCGCTCGAGCGAAGCAGCATCAGGTAATTGCGCATACACCACGGCGTAACCGCGATCTTGCGTCGGCAGAAAGCCGCCCGGCACAACTTTGAAACCGACACCGGTCAGCGCAAGTAAACCTGCATAGACAAATAAAACGATGACAGCTAATCGGACAAGGCGCGCGACCGTGTTGCCGTATGCGTTCGAGGCCCAGGAAAATGTTTGGTTGAATCCTCTGAAGAACCATCCAAGCAACCCATCGATAATTCGTTGGAACAAATCCTTCTTCGCGCCGCGCGGCTTGAGGAGCAGGGCAGCGAGGGCAGGGGACAGTGTGAGCGAATTGAGTGCGGAGATCGCGGTCGAGACCGCAATGGTCAGCGCGAATTGGCGAAAAAATGTGCCGGTAATTCCGGTGATGAACGCGGTCGGGATAAACACCGAGCAAAGTACCAGCGCGATCGCAACCAAGGCTCCACCAACTTCGGTCATCGCCTTGCGCGCTGCGTCGCGCGGACTCAAACCATCTTCGATATGATGCTCAATTGCCTCGACAACCACTATGGCGTCGTCAACCACGATCCCGATCGCCAGGACGATGCCGAAAAGCGAGAGATTGTTGATCGAGAACCCGAAGCCTTTCATCGCCGCGAAGGTGCCGATCAGCGAAACTGGGATCGCGATGAGAGGGATGATTGCGGCGCGCCAGGTTTGGAGAAAGATCAGAACGACTAGCACGACGAGCCCGATTGCTTCGAAGAGCGTCTTTTGAACTTCGTGAATCGATTCGCGGACAGAGACCGTCGGATCGTAAACGATCGTGTAGTCCAGGCCGCTGGGGAAACGTTGTTTGAGCTCAGCCATTTTTTTTCTCACGGCATCGGAAGTCGCGAGCGCGTTCGAGCCCGGGAGTTGGAAAATCGCAATCGCAGTCGCCGGTTTTCCACCGAGCCCGCTGTTGACCGTGTAATCGCGAGCGGCGAGCTCAACCCGCGCGATGTCGCGCACGCGCGTGACCTGACCGTTAGCGCCGGTCTTAACAATGATGTCGCCGAACTGTTTTTCGTCAGTGAGCCGGCCTTGCGTGCTAACGGTGTATTGAAATGCCGTCGCACCCTTCGGCACAGGCGGCGCGCCGATGATCCCGGCTGCGACTTGCACATTTTGCTCCTGGATGGCCGTCACTACATCCTGCGCCGTTAATCCGCGCGCAGACAGCTGGTGAGGATCCAGCCAAATCCGCATCGAAAATTCGCGCGCGCCAAAAACATTAATGTCACCGACACCGTCGAGCCGCGCGAGTTCGTCGCGAATCTGGAGCAAAGCGTAATTGCTGGTAAAAAGCTGATCGAGCGATCCATCCGGCGAAACGAGGTGCACGACCATTGTAATGTCGGGGGATTGTTTTTTCGTCGTCACACCGATCCGCTGCACATCGGGCGGGAGCACGGGGATGGCGATGGCGACGCGGTTTTGGACCAACACCTGCGCCGTATCGAGATTTGTTCCAAGCTTGAACGTAATGCTCAGCGTCATGTTGCCGTCACTCGAGCTTTGTGAGGACATGTAGAGCATGTTTTCGACGCCATTGACCTGTTGCTCGATCGGTGTCGCCACGGTCTCCGATACAACCTTTGCGTTTGCGCCGGGATAGGTCGCGGTGACCTGGATCGTGGGTGGCGCGATGTCGGGATATTGCGCGATCGGCAGTGTAGAAAGTGCAATGACCCCGACCAGCGTGATGACAATGCTGATCACGCCGGCGAAAATTGGCCGGTCGATGAAAAAATGAGGAAAGTTCATGCCGACCGCCGTCCCTGCTGCGCCGTCATTTTTCGTTTTGCGATTCAGCGACGCTTTTCTTTGTGTCCGTTTCGCTGGCAGGAGTCTCTTCAGGTACAGGCGTGACTTTCATTCCGGCTTGCAAAAGTTGCAGACGGGTCGAGACAACTTTCTCGCCGTCCTTCAGCCCGCTTTTCACAATCCGTTTTCCTTCAAACAAACCACCGGTCTGGAGGCTACGACGTTCGACGGTATTATCGGGCTTAACGACGAATACGTATTTCAACCCTTGTTGCGAGCTGATCACTCTGTCCGGGACTAGTGCAGCCCGATAAGGCGTTGCGCCCGAAACGCGCACGCGAACAAAGAAACCTGGCGTAATGAAGTTAGGGTTCCAGTTTTTTATA
>DATFXC010000055.1:0-9074 GCA_035258625.1 Candidatus Udaeobacter sp.
CAGCACGAATGGCGGCGTCATCGAGATGGGCGCCGATTTTGATCCGAACACCGGAGGTGGCGCGGGTTTGCGCACGCTCTATGGCAGTCTGGGCCAAGGCGGCTATGAAGGCATCCATCCTGATGATTTTGGCAACATTTGGATTGTCGAGGATGTGGGCGGCACCCTTGTATTAAATAATGCGAAAAATCCGAACTCGTTCGTTTACCGGTTCGTTCCCCTGAATCGGAGCGATTTGACTCGAGGCAAATTGCAAGCGCTCCAGGTCTCGATCAACGGCAGCCCGGTCGTGTTCGTGCCAGTGGATGATCAACATCCGAACGGCGACACGCGGTCGCGGAACCAACTGCTGCTCCACACGGTGGGTGCGTCCTGGCCCGTGCAATGGGTCACGGTCCATGACACCGAGATAAACGGCACGGATCCATTCGATGCCAATGCTCTTGCCAAGGCTGCTGGCGCAACCCCATTCAAGCGGCCGGAGAATGGGCAGTTCCAACCTAATTCACACTTTCAGACCTTCTTCTTCGATGTCACTGGCGATACCGATAACATCGCGGGTACAGATCCTGTACTGGCGGCGCGCGGCGCCTGGGGCGGACTCTTTCGTGTCGATTTAGCTGCAAACCGCGAGGCTGGCCACCTCTCTCTCGTTGTTCTTGGCGACGCCGCCCATGCAGCATTCGATAATATAACGTTCGTGGATGACGAGGACACAGTCTTGCTAGCGGAAGATCGCGGTGACACGTTGCACGATCAGCTAAATACACTCGATTCAATTTGGGCCTACAAACTGAACAGGCAGTATCCACACCGGAGCGTCGTGGCCCGATTCGTGGCGCTTGGCCTGGATCGGTTGGCTGGCGTGCCAGGGGAAGAAGACAACGAACCGACCGGACTGCACATGTCTGAAGGAGACAGCTCGATTAACGGATTGATCGGAAGGAACATCTTCAGGACAGACCAGGCGAGGCTTTTCTTCACCCAGCAGCACGGCGAAAACAACCTGTTCGAAGTGTTCCCCCTCGACTGAGTGGGAGTTATCGACCGGGACAGACAGGCAGCGCCCCGGACGGGAAACCGTCTGGGGCGTTTTGTTTTTGCGCATAAGGAACAAACAGGAGGTCCGATTGAACGTCGACTCTGCGGAGTTAGCGATCAGCGCCGCGCTGTGACCTTCGAATTCGCATCGGCGATCGGCTCGTAGAATCGTAGCGCCTCGATGTCGCTCCCGAGTTCGCGCAGTGGGTAGAGACCTTTGGCGGAGCCGGAGCCCGGATCGCGCACGAGATAATCAAAGCCGTCTTTCCCCGCGATGACCACAAAATGCGTGATGCCGCTACCCAGGCGCACACGCACGATCACGGGATTGCCGTGCGCGATGTTCGAATCGATCAGTTGATACGACGGCAGGTCTTCATAAACGTGCCGCACCCGATCAGGTGCGAACCACGCGGCGCGATCCCAGTAAAGCCAGCCTTGGTCCGTGTATCCGCCAGTCGCAGTTAGAAACCAGTTCAACTGCTGCGGATCCACGTCGATCCCGTAAAACTTGAACACCATCGCCGCTGCCGCCACGGCGCAACCTTCGCCGCCGAGGGTGCCGTTCTCCGGAACGCCGCCCAGCGGATCGTCGCGCCATTTGTCATCTCCTTGCTGAAAAGACTGCACAGGCAACTCGACACGAGTTAGAAACGGACGTCCGCCATGCGGCGACAGTTTTCGTTTCCACGTCCAATCAACGTAGACCGCGGTACCCGCGCCGACCAAAATAAGGACGAGAACGATAACGACGACCGGCCACCAGCGTTTCACAGCACCAAGACTGTAGAGGCGGCTGTGTCAGCCGCAAATCTGCGAATTCTTTCAAGGAGAGACGGCTTGGGCAGCCGTCTACAGCAAATATGACGGCTGGGGAAGCCGTCACTCCTTGTATCCTACCGTCTCGAAGCCAAGCTCGTTCAAAATTGCCGCCCTCGCGTTTCTGATCTTCGGGCTGCACCTTCCTGCCGCCGATGCCGCATTTTTACAACGTCACCGCTCGAGCAATTCCGAGAATTCGCGTAGTTCAGCCGGGTTCAAATCCGAAGCCGAATCAGGGTGTCGAGGAAGTCGCCCAATTTCTAAATTGGCAAGCGCTTTCGAATCGTAAGAATCGTAATAGGCATAAAAAGATCTCGGAGATGTCTGTTTCGTAAGAAGGCTCTGCGGCGTTCAATCCATTCATGCCGAATTAGCGGACCTATATTCCCAGAGAGTGATCGCCCGCATGTTTGTCCTGCGGATTTCGATTCACTGAGCTTTTTTCCTCAGATGGAATGGAATAAAGACGGGGCCGCGCCGGTTATGTTAAGCAAATGCAAAGATGCTTAAAGGGAATAATGCGCTTCTGGCCGTTCGTCCTGCTTGCCGTTTGGATTTTGTGCAGCCGAGCCCAGGCTGGCTCCATCCTTGTCACAGTGAAAGACGGCCAAGGCCCACTCGTTTCCGATGCGGTCGTTTATGCAAAACCAGATAAGCCGGTCGTTTCGCTTGAAAAGAAGCACGCAGTGATCGAACAACGAGACAAGCAGTTCGTTCCTTATGTGACGGCAATCCAGGTCGGTACCTCAGTGACTTTTCCAAATAGGGACAGCGTTCGCCATGATGTTTACTCCTTGTCACCGGCAAAGGAATTTGAACTGCCGCTTTATGCTGGCATTCCGGCCGAACCCGTCACATTCGATAAGGAAGGGTTCGTCACCCTTGGCTGTAGCATCCACGACTGGATGGTCGCTTACATAGCCGTGTTGCCGACACCGTACTTCCAAATCACGGGTAAGGACGGGCGCACCGTGCTGGAAAATTTGCCGGCTGGGCAATACACTGTGCAGGTTTGGCAGCCGCTGCTGAAGGGTGCGCCGGAAAAATTCGCGCAACATGTCGATCTTGCCGAAGGATCGATTGAGTTGGTCATTCAGTCGCGTCTGCGAACCCATGCCGCAGTTGACCATCTAATCCTGGGAACTTCGTGACATAGACGCCGCGCCAAAGCATCCAGGCCAAGAGCCCTTTGAACCGTGAGCGCTATCTTAGTTATTTGCTTCCCCTTCCGTGACCAATTCGACGGAGTCTTCTCGAGCGAGGGAATAAAACGGGGCGACCGCCAGTCTTATTAGACGAGTGGACGGACCTGAATTTGTTCGGGCGAGAAATGACTCATCGAGAATCGTGATGGCTTTACTATTGAAATCGCGACATATTTGCGACACCGAAGATTTCGAATCGGATCCAAAGATTGTGAGGTTTGTCGTACTTAAGAAGCGCGAAGAACAAGATCACGGTCCGAACGAGGACTTAACGTCGTTTGAAGCGCTCATGCTGCCGCACCTGGATGCGGCGCACAACTTAGCCAAGTGGCTGCTTCGTAATGAAGAGGACGCCAAGGACGTTGTTCAAGCGGCGTATCTGCGTGCCTTTAAATCCTTCGGTGGATTCCATGGCTCCAATGGCCGGGCCTGGCTGCTTACAATCGTCCGGAATACTTCCTATACCCTGCTAAAAAAGAATCGTGCAGTCGATCTTACCACCGCTTTTGATGAAGAAATACACGCGTCTGGCGACGAGTCTGCCAGCCCTTCAACGATTCTTGAGCACGCTGAAGACGCGGAACGAGTCACGAAAGCGATGGACGAATTACCGGCGGAGTTCCGCGACATCCTGGTACTGCGACACCAGGAAGGCCTCTCTTACAAGGAAATAGCCGAGATCGCGCAGCTCGCGCCCGGTACGGTCATGTCGCGGCTCGCCCGCGCTCGTGCGAAACTTAGGGAATATTTGGTGGCTGAAATCGGTAAGGAAAAGTAGATGAACTGCGAAGACGCTATAGAACGGATGGACGGTTATCTGGATGGCGAACTGGACCCAATGACCAGCCAGAGAATCGAAGAGCATTTGCGGGAGTGCCATAATTGTGAGCAGGCGTATGAGGCGCACACAGCGCTAGCTCACGCGATTAGCCGGGGCGCGCCGTACTATAAAGCTCCGACCGACCTTCGGCAGCGGGTTCAATCTTCCTTACGAGACGCAATCGGTGCGAACGCCAGGCGCAGCGCTGCGCGGGAAAATCAGGTGTTGGTCGCTCGGAGAGGAGCAGAGCGACGTTTCGCTCTGCCTGAGATACCATGGAACTGGTTGGCCCTGGCCGCAGCTATCGCGGTTGCGGCGATTGTTGCTTCCATTTTCTTGCCTAGAGTAAGGCAACCGGGAGTTGATCAGTTCCTCGCGACACAACTTATAGCTAGTCACATCCGCTCGCTTCTGGCGGATCACATCACCGACGTCGCTTCTTCTGATCAGCATACTGTCAAACCCTGGCTGGACACGAAGCTCGATTTTGCCCCTCCGGTTGTCGATCTTTCCAGTGAGGGATTTCCCCTGATTGGTGGCCGCCTGGATTATTTGGATAACAGGCCCGTGGCAGCGTTGGTCTACGGACGGCGCAAACACTTTATCAACCTTTTTGTTTGGCCAGCAGCGTCGGACGAACCAAAAGCTCCGAAAACGATAACACGCGAGGGGTATCAGCTTCTGCACTGGGCTGACTTGGATTTTAACTACTGGGCTGTTTCGGACGTGAACGTTAATGATTTGCAGACTTTCAAGCAGCAGTTCGAAACACGGACGCCCCGTCACTAACGTCATCCCTGGTCGTTAGTAAGATCGTCGCACGCTAGTCATCGGCAATAGTCGGGCCCTGCTTCGTTGAACCGGAGCGATTCTTCACCGCAGTTCCTTCGATGCGAAACCGTTTCCGATTAAGCGGGAATATTCGCTCATCAAATCGGTATGAGTTGGTGGAGGTCATTAAACAAACAATGAAAACAAATCACAAACAGACTTACAGCTACGCGTCAAGGTTCACACCACTTTTGAGGTACCTGACCACGAGAAATCTGGCGGTCGCGATGTTCGTTACCGTAGCGCTTCTTGGTACGACGCGCGGCAATGAAATGGAGAAAGCACCGCTGGAGAAGGGCAACCCGAAACCAGGACAGTTATCCCGAGGCTCGCTCGTGGTTTAGTCGGGCACGGACGCATTCGACGATAGTGACGTGCTTTACTACGCACATAGCTCGTACGCGATTTTCACGACTGACGGAAAGTTATTTAAGAACGTGGAAAATCACATCTCGAGGAGCGATGAAATTCCCGAGGTCGTGACACTGCCAGTGGGTTCGTACGTCATCGAAGCTCGATCGGAGAAGGACGGGTATGTCCGAGTGCGCGTGGGTATCAAGGCTGGCCGGCAAACAATCCTCGACTTGGATTCGCGAGGTTGAAGCTTTGGCGAGTTTCCTGCCGCAAAAGATTTCGGGAATAAAATCGCGCAAAATCGGTAAGCACAGGTGAAAACAAATTAGCAAGCAAAACCTAACCATTAGAAACCAAATATTATGTCAAACTACATTTCTTACGACCACGAACACGATGGGATTGATCGTCGCGGTTTCCTAAAATGCATGGCATGGGCCGGCACGGGAGTGCTTTGGACCATAAGCGGCGGTGTTCTTGTCTCAAAGACCCTCGCCGAAGTTGCAAAGACTGGATCGTCTTTACCTGCGGCTAGTGATCTAAGTTTTCTGCAGATCAGCGATAGCCATATCGGGTTTAACAAAGCAGCGAACAAGGACGTTACCGAAACATTTAAGATTGCTCTCGACCGCATCAACGCGATGCCTACTCCTCCGTCTTTCCTGATCCACACCGGAGATATCACGCAACTATCGAAGCCGGAAGAGTTCGACACGTTCGACCAGATCCTTAAGAGCTGCCGAACGAAAGACGTTTTCTATGTGCCTGGGGAGCATGACGTGCTCAATGATGGAGGAAAGATGTACCGCGAGCGGTACCTGAAGAACGTCCAGGGCAAAGGTTCTGGTTGGTACAGCTTTAACAAGAACGGCGTTCATTTCATTGGACTGGTTAACGTGTTGGATCTGCAGGCCGGTGGTCTGGGCCAGCTCGGTGACGAGCAGCTCGAATGGCTTGAAAACGACGTAAAAGGTCTCGGCGCCGACACCCCGATCATAGTCTTCGCGCATATACCTCTTTGGAGTGTCTATCCGCAGTGGGGCTGGGGAACCAGCGATAGCGAACGCGCTCTTGGTTACCTGAAGCGCTTTGGCTCGGTGACAGTTCTAAACGGGCACATTCATCAGGTCCTTCAAAGGGTTGAAGGCACCGTGACCTTCCACACCGCGATGTCTACCGCGTTTCCGCAACCCGCACCCGGAAGTGCGGCATCGCCCGGGCCGATGACAGTACCGGCCGAAAAGCTGCGAAGCATGCTCGGGCTAACAAGCGTTCAATACAAACAAGGCAACACAGCGCTCGCCGTCGTCGACTCAAACCTTAGCTAGACAAACGAAACCGTAACAACTCAAACCTATGAATAGACTCATTAGCAAAATTACAATCGCAGCGCTTCTGTCCGGTTTCTCTTTCTCCGCTTTAGCGGGCGAGACGAAGGACACTGGCAGCAGTAGCGCCGGTCAAAACAAAATCGAGATCAAAGACTTCGCCTTCAGTCCGCAGACCATCACGGTCAAGTCCGGGGAAAAGATAACCTGGATTAATCGGGACGAGGAACCACACACCATCGTGAGCATCGAGAAGCAGTTTAAGAAATCGTCTGCACTCGACACAGATCAAGAATTCACGATCACAGCGGGCGCTTCCGGTACCTATACCTACTATTGCTCAGTTCACCCGAAGATGACTGGAACGATCGTAGTCACACAGTAATTGTCAGCGATTCCAGTCCACTCCGACTGTTATGAACCTGTTGTTAGCGGCGTCCCCAAATCCTTTCGACGTAAAGGCCGCGTTACTCGCGGGACACGCACAGCATCCGGTCATCGTTCATTTTCCAATCGCACTCTTTATCGCGAGCGCTGTCTTCGAGGTAATGGCGGCTTGGCGCAAGCAACCGGTTCTCGCAACGGTCGCCTATTACAATCTGCTGGGAGCCGCCTTGACCATCCCGTTTGCAATCGCAACTGGTCTGGGAGCCTGGCACTGGCAACTGGAAGGCGCGGCAATAAAAGCCAACTTACGCCTGCATATGATTTGTGCGCTGACTTCCGCATTCCTGATCTTGTTTCTCACCTGGATGCGGTCGCGTCTGCGCACGAAGGGCAGTTCGCCGCGTGCATCTTATTTTGCAGTGATGGCGCTGGGCTTAATGATGATCACCGTGACAGGGCATCTCGGTGGGATCCTCAGCGGGGTGGAAACGCCGTGACCTCAACCGAGCAAAGCCCGAATGAATTTCAATCGGACGTCAGAAAAGTGAACTCGGGTGCCATCTATTTGGCATAGCGTGAAATTTGGTGTCGAGTTCCGTTTCGTTTTCGGTCAGCGCTCAAGCTGCGACACAATTGCCGGAGCTGACCGCCGATGGAGCACACCCTCCACAGAGGCGGCGCCGGGATTCGTCAGGCGATTACCGCCGGAATCAAAGGCGAGATGCCATCTTTCGGGAAGAAGCTCGGCGACGCAGATGTGCAACAATTAATTGCTTACCTGCGGACATTACACGGCTGAATCGCGAATCGCGGTTTCGTGGCGATCTGGTTGCAGGAGACAAGTTGCGCCCGTGCGGTATAGTGCCCGTCTCCTATCATGCATAAAACACATCAACTCCGGCTCGGTAGGCGCATGGCGCGACTCGGCACGGAGACCGCGTTCGAAGTGTTGGTGAAGGCGAAAGCACTCGAAGCGCAGGGCCGCGACATTATTCATCTCGAGATCGGCGAGCCCGATTTCGATACGCCGAGCAATATCATCGAGGCTGGCTGTGACGCACTGCGCAAGGGATTCACACATTATGGACCTTCGGCCGGCATGATCGAATTGCGCGAGGTCATCGCGCAACACGTGAGCGAGACGCGCCGGGTAAACGTGACGCCCGACGAAGTGGTCGTCGTTCCCGGCGGCAAGCCGATCATCTTTTTCTCGATCCTTGCACTCGCCGAAGATGGCGATGAAATCATTTACCCGAACCCGGGGTTCCCGATTTACGAGTCGATGATCAATTACGTAGACGCCAAAGCGGTGCCGATCCGGTTACGCGAGGAATTGGATTTCCGGCTCGACGTCGATGAGCTCGCTCGTCTAATCAACGATCGCACAAAGCTCATCATCCTGAACTCGCCGCAGAACCCGACAGGCGGAGTGCTGACCAAGGACGATATCGCAGCCATCGCGCGCGCAATCGGCGATCGCAACATCATGGTGTTGAGCGACGAAATCTATAGCCGCCTGATTTTTGAAGGCGAGCACCACTCCATCATGTCGCTCGACGGAATGAAGGAGCGCACGATTTTGCTGGACGGTTTTTCCAAAACGTACGCGATGACTGGTTGGCGGATGGGCTACGGCGTGATGCGCCCCGATCTGGCGAGCCATATCTCGCGACTAATGACTAATTCGAACTCGTGCACCGCCAGCTTCACGCAGGTCGCCGGCATCGAAGCATTGCGCGGACCGCAAAAAACGGTGGACGCGATGCGCGCAGAATTCAAAAAACGGCGCGACGTGATGGTCGCCGGCCTTAACAAAATCAAAGGTTTTTCCTGTCGAGTTCCACATGGCGCGTTCTATGTCTTCCCAAATGTCACAAAGACTGGATTGCCCTCGAAAAAATTGGCCGACGCGCTGCTCGATGATGCGGGTGTCGCCGCGTTGTCCGGCACAGCTTTCGGCAAATTCGGCGAAGGTTATTTGCGTTCCAGTGTGGCCAACTCGATCGAGAACATCGAGAAAGCGCTCGATCACATCGACGCCTGGACAAAGAAAAACTTATAGGCAACCGCTTCGGTTGCCACCTGGGCAGGCGACGCGCCTGCCCTAGAATTTCCCGATCACCATGACTCATTGTTTTAACGGGGATTGACGGCTGAAGCATTGGATGGCTAAAAGACGAGATGCCAATCAGCGCATTTAACAGTTTTACCGACGGCCTTGAACCAAATCAAAGAAGCCGCGAACAATTCATCACCAAGACGAATCTGAGCGATGACCGTCTCTGG
>DATFXC010000056.1:0-7178 GCA_035258625.1 Candidatus Udaeobacter sp.
GCTCCTGATTTGGGGAAAAAACGACCAGTTCGCGGTTGAAGCGATGGCTAGAGAAAGTCTTCAATACTGTGATCATGGACATCTTGAATTTTTTGAGAGTGCGACGCATTGGGTCCAACACGAAGAGGCCGCAAACGTCAATAACTTGTTATCCCAATTCTTCGCCTAACTAGTGACTGGTGGCTCAGTTTTACGGCATCTTTGATTTTGCAACCGCACACCATTCAAAAAGGGAACAAAAATGTGGCTTGAGCTCATTCTAGCCGCCGTGCTTGTTATCTTATACTTGACCTTCTGGGCCTGGCATTCCCAAGGAAGCGGCAAGCTCACTCAAGCGGAGATCGATCAATATGTAGCGAACATAGAAAAGCTACCGCTGCCTGAGAAGGCGGTTCAGGCATTCATTACCCGGTTACGCTTATGGGCCGAGGCCGACGACGGCAAGCCGGTCTACATGTTCAACCTCATCTATTTCTTCCCTAAGCTGCAGCCATTTCCCGGCGCACCAGATTTCAAGGGAACACCGGAACAGGCCAACGCATATTACGAAAAAAGCTTGATTTGGCTGTGGTTGAGTCATGCCTCCTACCCAACGTTCATTGGAGTTCCCCAAGCTAAAAACCTGATCAACATGCAACCGGAGAGGACATGGGGCAATATGACTGTCGTGCGCTATCCCAACCGGCGCACGTTTTTGAAACTGATTTCCCACCCCGCCTATGCGCCGCTGGCACCTTACAAACTCATAGCCGTGGAGCTTGACTTGGTGCCGGTTTCGAGCGGCACGGTCGTCCCCGACCTTCGCTGGCTGGTAGGCAGCGGATTTGTCATCGTTTTCCTGCTGGTCGGGTGGCTTCGCGTCGCCCTGTGGGGGTGACCAGCTACATTTTCTGCAAAAAAGAAGCACGGCAAAGCTCTCCATTCCGAAATCCACGGCGTTTGACACAAGCGCCTCTACAAATTTAGCAAATTGGCAAGTTCTTTTGGATCTGTCGCCGGCGCTTTACAGGTGAAATTTTCGCAGACGTACGCGGCCGGTTTGCCCTGAACCAGCGACATGCCGCGAATCGCTTCGTTCTTCTCGCCAAGAAATTTCTGGCCTTCACCGCCATCGGCCAGAAGCAGGATCGTCTTTGGAAGAAAGTGACGACGCACCTCTTTGAGCAGCGCTTTGGTTTCCGATGTGTCTTTCTTCCCAGCGATCACGATCTGTCGGGGCTTGCTTAACGAGTAATCGAGCGCAACCAAGATTTGCGGCATGGTACTGGGGAAACGCGAAAGTATCGTCGCAAATGCATCGATCGTGTTTTTTGCGCGTTTCGCTACCTTGGGGTCGTCGCGGATCTGGGATAACCGCAGCAGATTCAGCGCGGCGACCGAACTCGCGGCCGGCTCCGCGCCGTCGTTGTCGTCCTTCATCCGGACGAACACGTTCTTATCGCGGCCGCTGTTGCTGAAGTAGCCGCCGTTCCCCTGGTCGAAGAACAGCCGATCCTGTGTCTCCTGCAATTGGATCGCAAACCTCAGCCATTCGACATCGAATGATGCCTCGTAAAGGTCGAGAAGACCCTGGATCACCAGTGCGTAGTCGTCAGCGAACCCTTCGACATTGCTGCGACCCTCCCGGTAACTGCGATACAAAATCCTGCCCGACGGATCGTAAAGGTTTGCGCGCAGGAAATTAGCGGCGCTCGTCGCGATTTCCAGATGCCGCGGCTCGTCCAGCACCTGCGCGGCGCGGGCATAGGCGGAAATCATCAGGCCGTTCCAGGCGGCGACAATTTTGTCGTCGAGATGTGGTCGCGGGCGTTTGCTGCGAATGACAAATAATTTCGAGCGACTCTCGGCAAGCAACTTTCCGATTTCCTCTTTCGTCTTCCGAAAGCGGTCGGCCGTCTCTGCCATCGAGTGGCGCGCCATTAAAATGTTTTTGCCGCGGAATTCGTCGTGCGGGTCGCTTCCTTCCGGTGCGTTGCCGTGCGGTTGTACGCCGTAATGGAAATCGAAAATCTCCGCGTCATCGCCGAGCGCGTCGTCGATTTCTTTTTTTGTCCAGACGTAGAACGCGCCTTCAGCAGTATTCCTGTGGCCGGGATCTGCGATCGCGGCTACAACGGGGCTGTCTGCATCTTCGGCCGAGAAGAACCCGCCATCTTTCGACGTCATGTCGCGAGCGACGTAATCGAGGATGTCGCGCGCGACCGATTCGTACTGTTTATCTTTTGTGATTTGGAACGCGTCGAGGTACGCGACAGCAAGCTGCGCCTGGTCGTAAAGCATTTTCTCGAAATGCGGCACGTGCCAGTAACGATCGACGGAATAACGATGAAATCCGCCGCCGATATGGTCGTGCATACCGCCTGCGGCCATTTTGCGCAGCGTGAACAGAGCCATTTCCAGCGCGTGTTTGCCGTCATCACTTTTGGGATCGCGTGCGTAGAATCGCGTTAGGAAATTAAGCGCCACGGGGCGCGGAAATTTTGGCGCGTTACCAAAGCCGCCTTCCTTTGGGTCGTAGCTGCGATCGAGCTGCTTATAGGCGGCATCCAGAACTGCGGCATCTATTTTGCCTTCGGCTGGTGCGGCTGATTGAGATTCGCGGAGCGCCTCAACGATTTTGCTCCCCTGCTCCACAATTTTGTCGTGATCTTGCTTCCAGGCTGTTGCGATCCGCTCCAGCACCTTTTTGAAAGCTGGCTGACCATATCGCTCCTCCGGCGGAAAATACGTCCCGCCGACGAACGGCTTCAGGTCCGGCGTCAACCACACACTCATCGGCCAGCCGCCTCCGCCGGTCGTTGCCTGCACAAATGTCATGTAAACGCGGTCAACGTCCGGCCGCTCCTCCCGATCCACTTTGATGTTGACGAACTCGCGATTCATGATGGCAGCCACTTCTTCGCTCTCGAACGACTCGTGCGCCATCACGTGGCACCAGTGACAGGTGGAATATCCTACCGAGAGAAAGATCGGTTTGTTCTCGCGGCGCGCTTTCGCGAACGCTTCTTCGCCCCACGGATACCAGTCCACCGGATTATGCGCGTGCTGGAGAAGATAAGGCGACTTCTCGTGCGCGAGCCTATTCGTGTGCTGGGTGTTTTCGGTAGGGGCGCTCTGTGAGCGAAGGGGACCCGTCGGGCTTGGACTAGCATTGGTAGGATTCGATGTCACTAACCAAATTAACGTCAGAATCCCAAAGCGGAAGAGGGTTATCGCCATGACTCGTGACACGTGTGCAAACGAAACATTATCTCACTGAGTTGCGCGAGCATTCGCTCCGAATCAATCACGAAGCACGAATGTCGAATGTCCAAGGAATTACGAATGACCAAATTGTAGGGCGTCTGTGTCAGACGCCGGGGCGCTTCGCAGAAACGCCGTAAGATGATCCGGGTTTCGTCATTGTCTCGGCGTTCGTCATTTGTCATTGATTCGTCATTCGTCATTGGTCATTCGTCATTCCGTGGACACGACATATCTCGTTCTCCTTTCTCTCGCAATCGCACTGATTGCGTTTCTCTACTCATCAGTCGGCCACGCTGGTGCGTCGGGTTACATCGCGACCATGACATTGTTCGGAATCGCGCCCACCGTCATTCGTCCGACTGCGCTTGTGCTCAACATTTTGGTCGCGTCTATCGGCACGTTTCAATTCTGGCGTGCCGGGCATTTCTCGTGGAAACTATTTTGGCCGTTCGCGCTGCTCTCAATCCCGGCGGCGTATCTCGGTGGTTATTTGCAGCCATCCACTTCGATTCTGAGAATTCTAATCGGCATTGTGCTGCTTTTCTCGGCCGCGCGGCTTGTCGTTCGCCGAACTGATCCGCCGCAGACGTTCCCTCCATCGCGTCCAATGGCGATAAGCGTTGGCGCAGGCTTAGGATTTCTGGCAGGTCTGACCGGAACTGGAGGTGGAATATTCCTTACGCCGCTCCTGCTCTTTTGTCGGTGGGCGCACATTCGACAAGCCGCCGCCGTCTCAGCGCTGTTTATTTGGGTGAACTCGATCGCCGGCCTGGTTGGCTATTTCACAAAGGTTCATTCGATTCCTTCGCTCGGATTAATTCTCGCGGCAGCAGCAATCGTCGGTGGCATTATCGGCTCGCATTTGGGAAGCAGGCGTTTTGCCGTGCGCGTGATTTCGCTGTTTTTGGCGACGGTGCTGCTGATCGCAGGAATAAAGCTAATCTTCACCACGTAGGGGATTGACCGCAATCGCCCGGGCGGTTCGGGTGAACCGCCCCTACTCTAATGTGAGCTTCGGCGCCGTCTCTGGTGACCAGGGATTGATTGTGTAATCGGACGCCACGATTTCGTCGGCGTATCGGTTCAAAAGCTGGCAAAGCGCTGTCACATCCAACCCGTGATGCCAAGGCGCGAAGCTCGCCAGATTTTTCTCCGCGAGCCGAAACAAACGCACCGCCGGAGGCAAGCGCCTACTATGCTTGGCGTGCGACGGATGGTCGAACCGCTTCTGAAGATGAACGAAAGCGCCCGCCGCCTGGATTAATCCCTTGAAGAAATCCGCGTCACTCGAATCGGTTTTCAGCCAAAGCTGTTCCAGGACATCGTGCGCGTCGTAGTAGCGCTGTTCGTTCCAGCAACCGAAAAACGCCACATAATACGGGTTTTTTGCCAGGTTTGCCTGGTTCAGACTCACATCTTCACCGATCCACTCGGCTACCCATTGCGAAATCCTCTCGCGTTTGTTCATGGGGAGCTTTAATTTGCTTGCGGCTCAGAGAATGAGCAAACCAGCCGAGATCAAGTTTTTCGAGATACACCCTCACCCTCTCCCTCTCCCTGACGAGGGAGAGGTGACCGACGCGGCACCGGTAGACTAGGGCAGACAATGACAGTTCCCGTCCTCGTCATTTTGCTGGCCGCGATCGCGATTTTGATCTTCTGCTCGGCGCTGTTTTCCAGAGTGGAAACGGCGTTGTTCCTGCTCAAACCGCATCAACTGCGCCGGCTGGAAGCGAACCATGCCGGGCTTACAAATTTCATACAACTATTCCGCAAAAATCCACGACGCGTTTTGAATGTGCTGCTGCTGGGAGACGGACTGGTCAACGTGCTTCTGGTTATATTGTGTCTTTTCTTTCTGTGGGAAGGTCCCCTGGCAGGGCGCGTTCCGCAGTGGTTGGCCGGCATCCTGATCTTCGCCATCGTGGTGTTGCTCTGCGATTTGGTGCCGAAATTGGTGGCGCTGGCGGCGCCCTCGAAGGTTTCAGCCATCGGCGCTTTCACATTGCAAATCGCGATGCCGTTTCTGGATCGCATTGGTCGTGGACTAGAGGCGGTGAGCGATTATGTGATCGATCGTTTCACGCCAGCGCATCTCCGCAGTAGACCGCGCTTAAGCGACGAGGAGCTGGGCACACTGCTTCAAATCGGCCAAGAGGAAGGCACGCTGTACCAAGGCGAAGCCGAGATGATCCAGGAAATCATCAAGCTAGGCGATAAAACGGCAAAGGATTGCATGACGCCGCGCGTCGACAGTTTCCTGCTTCCGGATGATTTAACTAATGGCGAAGCAATCGCGCGTTTGAAGGAGAGACGACGTCGGCGCGTCCCCGTTTATGCCGATACGCCTGATCAAATCCTCGGCATCATCGACGTAAAACTCTTCCTGCTCGATCCGTCGGATCATTACACCGAGAAGCTGATCGCGCCGTCGTTTATCCCGGAGACGATGCGCGCGCTGGAATTGCTCAAGCTTTTTCTGACGCGTCCCCAGGGCATGGGCGTGGTGGTTGACGAATTCGGCGGCACGGAAGGAATCATCACCATGGAGAATATCGTCGAGGAAATTCTCAGCGGCACCGTGCCGCGGAATGGTTCGGCGTTTTACATCGAGCCGCTCGGCAACGGCAAGTTTCTCGTGAGCGGCAACGCGCGTCTGGATGATTTAACCGAACATCTTGGCTTTCAAATTGACGCCGAAGGAATCGACACCATCGGCGGATTTGTTTTTACGCGGCTGGGTTATGTGCCGTCTTCCGGAACGAAACTCGAGATTCCGGGCCTTGCGATCACTGTCCGTCGTGCCGCGCGCAAGAGAATTGAAGAAGTCCTGCTGGAGAAAACCACAAACGCATTCGAGGAGGCGGCATGACGGTAGCGATCATCATCATTGTTTGCTGCTGGATCATTTCGTTTTTCTTCAACGGGATAGAGAGCGGGCTGCTGTCGATCGATCCGGTGAGATTGCGGCAAAATGTGAAGCGCCGGGTGCCGGCGGCTTTGCAGTTGAATCGCCTGCTCAAACACCCCGAACGGTTATTGGCGACTGTTCTGCTCATCACGAATGCGGCGGACATAGTGGCTCTGCTCTTGCTGACAACCCAGCTGGTTCGGTGGTACGGCTATGCCGGGTTCTTCTTTGCGTTGGTCATCGCACTTCCGGTTTATCTGTTTTTCTTGTCGGTGCTCCCTAAAGCCTTGTTCCGGCGATTTCCGTTTCGAGCGCTGGCGCGGCTTGCCGGTGTGCTTCAATTCACGTCGATCCTATTTTCGCCGCTCCTCGAACTCGGCGCGCGACTAGGCAAGCTACTTCTGCCAGGTCACGCCGGGAAACGGGGCCGCCTTTTTGCCGCGCGCGACGAACTGAAACAGATCACTACACAGAGCGAACGAGAGGGTGCTCTAACTTCGACCGAGCGTGCAATGATTCACAGTGTCGTTGACTTTCGCGGCTCTAAAGTCCGCGACGTAATGGTGCCCTCGGCGAAAGTTGTCGCGCTACAGTCCGGCGCGTCAACACAGGAAGCGCTCGAGCTTAGCGCCTCTACCGGTCTTGATCGTTTGCCCGTGCTTGCGCTCGACAGCCAACCGGCTGGGCTGGTCAATGTTCTGGATATTCTGCTCGAACGAAGCGGAAACAAACCGCTGGGCGAATATGTCCGGCGCATTGTGACAACTACGGACGATGAGCCCGCCTATCGCCTCCTGCGGCAACTACGCGCTGCGCGGCTCGGCCTGGCGGCTGTCTTCGATCGAAAGAACAATTTTCGCGGGATCGTCGCCGTCGAGGATCTGATTCGCCACCTCGTTTCTGCGGGCAACGCTTAGCGCAAGAAGATCTATCGACGCGCTGTAGCCACGGCCCTGTAGGCCGTTCGTGGTAGGCGCTCACTGCCATGCGCGCCGATCATGTAAATCCCTAGCGGCGGGCA
>DATFXC010000057.1:0-7534 GCA_035258625.1 Candidatus Udaeobacter sp.
AAAACAGATCGTCGAACTATCAAAGAAACGCGAAGCCTATATCCAAACCGAAAACAGACGGCTCGCGGCCGAAGGCAAAGGCGACGCCTTCGATCAAAAGGTCACTGAAACGCTTCACGCCCAGGCCGCTAAAAAAGGAATTACTTACTAAACCATCCCTCTTCTTCTGCAGCGGCGGGTCTTTGACCGCCAACCTGTAGCCACACCGCTGTGCGGCGTCCTTCCACGCAAACTTCGGACCGCCCGCAGGCCCGTGGCTACAACTTGACGCCTTCGGATTAAGCGTCACCTATCAATAATGGCTAAGCAAGCTGGTTTCGAGAAGCTGGTCGCGGAAGCGAAGAAACATATCACCGAGATTTCGCCGCATGATGCCGTTGCGAAATTAAACAGCGGCGACGCGATCATCATTGATGTTCGCGATAAGGACGAATGGGATGAAGGACACATTCCCGGCGCAACTCACATGAGTCGCAGCACAATCGAGCTCGACATCGATGAAAAAGTTCCCGACCCAAACGCAATGATCATTTGCCATTGCGGCGGCGGTGGACGTTCCGCGCTCGCAGCCGAGAACCTGCAGAAAATAGGCTACAAAAATGTCCATTCCATGGCGGGCGGCTTCAAAGCCTGGAAAGCGGCCGGTCTGCCGACGACGACATGGTTGCCGATGCGTTAAAAACCGGGGCGGCCCCGGCCTCAAGAGACATTTGCATCCGGGCCGTCACGTGACGAGAAGTTACGCCTTATGTCTCTGCGTCTTTGCTTCTTTGCTTGCGCGTTGCTCAAGGTTGCGCAAATCACCGCCGTGTTCGCCGCTGATCTCAAGGACAATCCGCTAGCAGCCGAGAGCGGCCTGCCATATCAATATCCGCCCTTCGACAAGATTAAGGACGAGCATTTCGTCCCCGCGATCGAGCCCGG
The DNA here is from genome assembly GCA_035258625.1 of Candidatus Udaeobacter sp. Classification (GTDB taxonomy): domain Bacteria; phylum Verrucomicrobiota; class Verrucomicrobiia; order Chthoniobacterales; family UBA10450; genus Udaeobacter. The sequence goes on from DATFXC010000057.1 coordinate 925, forward strand.
AATGCGGGAGCAACTGAAGGAAATCGAGCCGATCGCGAACAATTCTGAGAAACCGACGTTCGACAACACGATCGTCGCGCTCGAGCGCACCGGCCGATTGCTCGATCGCGCCGAACGGACGTTTTCGAACCTCAACGCCTGTGATACAAATCCGACTCGACAGAAGATCGATAAAGAATTGGCGCCGAAACTTGCCGCGCACCGTGACGAGATTTTCTTGAATCCAAAGTTATTCGCGCGAGTCCAGGCACTTTATGAGCGGCGCGATAAGCTCGGACTCAATCCCGAATCGGCTTATTTGCTCGAACGTTACTACAAGGATTTCGTGCGCGCGGGAGCCAAGCTGTCCGATTCCGACAAGCAGAAGCTGAAAAAGATCAACGCCGAGTTGGCGAAGTTGCAGACGGATTTCGAGCAAGATGTTTTAAAGGAGCGAAACGCGTCGTCCGTGGTCGTCGATAAAAAAGAAGAGCTCGCCGGCCTTACGGACGATCAGATGAAGAGCGTAATCAATGCCGCGAAGGCAGAACGCAAGGAAGGCAAGCTCGTCATCCAGCTTCAGAACACCACTGGCCAGCCGTTGCTCGGCTCTTTGCAGAATCGACCTTTGCGTGAGCGGATCATGCAGGCATCACTCGCGCGTAATAGCAAAGGTGGCGAGTTCGACACGCGCAATATCGTGCTGCGGACGGCCCAGCTCCGCGCGGAGAAAGCGAAGTTGTTAGACTACGATAATTGGGCAGCGTACCAGCTGGAAGACCAAACGGCGCACGATGTGCCCACCGTAAACAAACTTCTGGCCGATCTCGCCCCCGCGGCGGTCGCGAACGCGAAACGTGAAGCGGCCGAGCAGCAGAAAATTGTCGATCAGGAGAAAGGCGCCTTCCAGATCGCGCCATACGATTGGGACTTTTATTCCGAGAAAGTACGCAAGGCGAAATACAATTTTGACGAATCGGAGGTGCGTCCGTATTACGAATTGAATCATGTCATCGTCGACGGCGTGTTCTTCGCCGCGAACAACGAATACGGGCTCACGTTCAAAGAGCGGCACGATCTGCCTGTGTACCAGCCAGACGTGCGCGTCTGGGAAGTGTTTGATCGCGATGGAAAACCGCTCGCGATTTTCATTGGCGATTATTACGCACGAGCATCGAAGCGCGGCGGCGCCTGGATGAATGCTTATGTTCCGCAAAACGATCTGTTCGGGACGAAGCCGGTCGTGGCGAATCATCTCAATATTCCAAAGCCGCCGCCGGGCGAACCGACACTGCTCACTCAAGATGAAGTGCGGACCGCCTTTCACGAATTCGGGCACGCGCTGCACGGCATGTTTTCGAACGTAAAATATCCGCGCTTCAGCGGGACGAGTGTGCCGCGCGATTTCGTCGAGTATCCGTCGCAGGTAAACGAGATGTGGGCTACGTGGCCGGAAGTCCTCGCCAATTACGCGAAACATTACAAGACCGGCGAACCAATGCCGCAAGCGTTGCTCGATAAGGTCAAGGCCGCGGAAAAATTCAATCAGGGATTCAAGACCACTGAATACCTGTCGGCCTCGCTACTCGACCAGGCGTGGCATCAACTGAATCCCTCTGATGTTCCGAAAGACGCAGTTGCGTTTGAAGCGGAAGCATTGCACAAGACCGGCGTCGACTTTCCGCCGGTGCCACCGCGTTATGGCAGCTTCTATTTTTCACACGCGTTCGCTGGTGGTTACTCGGCCGGCTATTACTCCTACATCTGGAGCGAAGTGCTCGACGCCGACACGGTCGAGTGGTTCAAACAACATGGTGGATTGAACCGTGAAAACGGTGATCGCTTTCGCGCCATGCTACTCTCACGCGGCGGATCGGCTGAGGCTCTTGGACTGTTTAAGAATTTTGTGGGACGCGATCCGTACGTCGAGCCCCTGCTAAAGCGGCGAGGGCTGGATCGCGCACCGGGTTCTGACGATACGAAAACTCAGGGACAACGGGCCGGCCACTGATTGTTAATCGACGGCCCCGCGTGCTTACGGTTTTGCTTCGTACAAGTTGTTAAAAGGATTTTCCAGCGGCACTCGCCGGACGCTGCTGAATCCGGCCTTCTCGCAGAGGTCGCGAACCTTGGCTTCGTGAAAACCGAGCGTGCCGAGTCCAGCGCCATTGTTCGCCAGCGACGTGGTCATGCAATAGAACACGCTTACCCCGTGAAACATCGCGCCGAGCGGATTAGCGTTCTCCTCGAGCTTATCCGAACAGTTGATGTCGAGACAAACGTAAACGCCGCCTGGCGTAAGCGCGCGACGAATTGATTGCAACAACTGGAGTGGATCGACTGCATCATGTACGACGTCGAACGTCGTGATCACATCAAACTGCGCCGGCAATCCTTTCGACGCATCGCGTTCTTCGAAACGCACCCGGTCTGACACGCCGGCTTCGCGTGCATTCGCCGTCGCGCGAGTAACGGTCGGTCCAAAGTTGTCGTAGCCAATGTAACGCGATCGCGGAAACGCCTGTGCAAGCTTGATAAGAGCGCGTCCCCGTCCACAACCCACGTCAGCCACGTCACACCCATGTTCCAGATGCGCTTTTACGTCCGGCATCGCAGGGATCCATTGCTGCAGCAGCAAATTCTCAAACCAGGTGGAAGTGAAACGCTCCAACCCGTCCCACATCATTTCACTGTACTGCGATTGCGATACCCCGCCGCCATTGCGAAAGGCACTTACAACCTGGTCGAAAACTCCGGCTTCCGCTGGCAGCATCTGATATATGCCGCCGACAAAAAATGGGCCGTTCTCCTGAGCAAGGACTGATGCGTGTTCGGCTGAAAGGCTGAACCGCTTTGTCGATCCGTCGTAATCCAGATAACCGGCCGTGGCCATCCCGCCGAGCCATTCACGCAAATAGCGCTCGTTCAGTTTTGTTCGCGACGCGAGTTCCGCCGACGTCGCCGGCCCGCGCTCGGCTAGATTCTTGAACAATTCCAAGCGGTCGCCTATCGCTGCGAGTAGCGTGGTCATGGTCCCGCTGATTTGGTCGACGACTTTTCCAACGAATTCTTCCTGACGTGCAGGGTCAAATGTGGCGGTTTCGGTCATACACGTTTCAATTACTGAGCATCCGAAAAATTTCAAGGAAGCCGAAAGGTAACGCGACCGGGTCGGTTGCTGGGAAAATTTGCTCTGGTCGCTGCTCCAGCTGAGATCGACGATAGGTCCTATTATTCTGTAGCCACGCCCCTTTGGGGCGTCTCGTTCCTAGCACATTCATTACGTGCAAAGCGCCGTGGCTACAGCGCGTGCGGACTCAATACGCGGTTTCTCACCAATTGCCGTTGGAAATGACGCTTCAATTTGGTAAGTTTATAATCCCGTGAGTGAACGACCGGACACTACCGCGCAAACAGCCGCGCCAAACGGCGAAAGAGCCGATTTACGCCCCGAAAGCATTCAGGACGCAGTGATCCGGCTCGCGGGTAATTCGCAGGACGGCATCCAAACCGCCGGCGCGTTCCTCGCCCGACTGGCCGGCCGTAGTGAGCACGACGTCATGACCTACATGACGATCCCTGCAACGATTTCGGGTGGCCCGTCCATTTTCCAAGTGCGCATCGGTTCGGGCGAAGTGTTGTCTGCCGGTGACGAAGCCGATTTCTTGGTCGCGTTTTACCAGCACAGTTACCAGGACCACATCGGGTTCCTGCGTGAGGGCGGCGTGCTGCTATACGACTCGGACAACGTCGAGCCGAACCTCGACGATAAACGGTTCCTTTACGTCGGCGTACCGATCACTGGCCTGACAATTGAAGCGCTCGGCGGCACGGCCAAGGACAAGGGCAAAAACATTTTCGTGCTCGGGCTGATCTCAAAAATTTTCAATCTCGACGTTGAGAAATTGAAAAAACTGATCAGCGAAAAATTCGCCGGGAAAAACGAGAGTGTCGTGAACACAGCTTTGATGGCTTTCCAAGCCGGATACGCTTATCCGGTTGGCAACGTGCTCACGAAGCACTATCGATTCGAGCACATCCCGAGGGCTAGCGGTCGCGCTCAGATCACCATGGACGGCAACCAGGCGCTCGCCTACGGCCTCATCGCGGGCGGCGTGCGCTACGGCGCCGGTTATCCGATTACGCCGTGGTCGTCTGTGATGGAAGTTTTGCGGCGCGAGCTGCCAAAGTATGGCGGCATTTTTGTGCAAGCCGAGGATGAGCTGGCCTCGGTGTCGATCGCTCTGGGTTGTTCTTACGCTGGATATCTCGCTGTAACTGGCAGCGCCGGCCCGGGGATTTCGCTTAAGGCGGAAGCGATCGGTTGGGCGTCGATGGCCGAGATACCGCTGGTCATCTGCAACATTCAGCGCGGCGGCCCCAGCACCGGTTTGCCTACTAATGTTGAGCAAAGCGACCTGCATCAGGCGATCTTTGGAAGCCACGGGGACAGCCCGCGCGTAGTGCTTGCGCCCGCGAGCGTGGAAGATTGTTTCTACATCGCGATCGAAGCCGCACGCATCGCGCGCAAATACAGCACGCCGGTTTTCATTCTGAGCGACACATCGCTCGCCACGCGCATCGAAGCGTTCGACGAACCCGATCTGTCGAAGTTAATGGTCGATCCCAAGCCGGACCTGACGCCGCGACAAACACATAAACCATATCCGATCGATCAAATCACGCAGCACGTCCCGCCGGGCACGCGGATTCTTGATGGAAAATATCCGCTGCTGGCGGGACTCGAGCACGACGAGATGGGTCACCCGACCGGCAGCCCAAAGTTGCACATGGCCATGACCGCGAAGCGTCGCAACAAATTGCGCAAGCTCGCCGAAGAAATTCCCGTGCCGGAAATTTACGGCGATCAAGAGGGCGACACGTTGATGGTCGGCTGGGGTTCGACCTATGGACCAATTCACGACGCGGTCACACTGGCGCGTGCACAGGACGAAAAAGTTGGCGCGCTGCATCTGCGCCATTTGCATCCATTGCCGAACGGGCTCGATAAAATTTTCGAGAAGTTCAAGCGTATCGTTACCGTCGAGATGAATGACCAGGGCGTTTACGGATACGGTCAGCTCGCCACGATTTTGCGCGCTCGCTATTGCGAACCCAAAATTACCAGTTTCACCAAGACCGATGGCCTCACTTTTCGGGTGAAAGAAATCCTGGACGGCGTGTTCAAGGGCAAGTCCTTCCTTGCGCGACACATCCCGCGCGAAGGCGCCGAAGTCATTCACGAGGCTGGGGCCGAAAACGTGAAAACGCTAAAGGAAGTCGTGCCGCAAGGCGTCGGATAGCGCGACGCCAGTGACGAGTGACAGGTGACGAGAGGTATAGTCAATTCACCGTTGCGCGTTGGACGTTGAGCGTTGGGCGTTTGCTTCTCGTCTTTCCGCCCAGGCTCCCAGCTTCCTGATTACTTTCCCAGCCGCGGTCCGCTTGGCCAGATAAAACTCTTCAGCGCATACAACTCCAGCGCGAAGGGAATGTAACCGCCATAGCCGAGTAGCGGCATCTCGAAAATCCGCAGAAACCCGAGGCCCGGGATATGATAAATCCATTTCGGAAACGAGTAGTAGTTCCACAGCTCCCAGAAGAACCCGCACACCAATGCGCCAAGTGAGAGTGCGATGACTGTGCGCCAATCGCCGTCGCGCAGTTCCCTGAGAAAATGTGGTCGCCCGGAGCAGTAATTGATCGGCTCCAAAATGAACACCAGCGAAATCCAGACGAAGGGATAGAAAATTTTCGGCCAGACCAGCATAGCCAAAAGCATCGCCAGGCCGACGACGAACAGGCCGACAAACGTTGCGGGTGCCGCGAGAATGCGCGGCCCCGAAGCGAAGCGTTGCATCCAGTCGAAGCTCCGCATCAGCTCGGCGGTTTCGAACACGGCGGGAATCACTGTTGAAAATGAAATCGTCGACAGCAGATCGAAACGGAGCGGACTGAACAATTCGCGCCCAAGGTATTCCCAATTTCCCGTGCGCAGATTGATCAGCTCGAACAACCACCATAGTGGCGCCGAGATTACAAACAGCAGCCCAAAGTCTTTCCGTGACCGCGTCCAGAGCGACCCCCCAGTGCGTCTCCAGACCAAAGCATCGACCAGCAAAATGTATCCGAGCCACAGCGGGAAGAATAGGTAGCTCGTGCGAACGCCTGGCAGCATCCAATTCAGCGGCCAGCAAACCGCCACCAAAATCAGTCCGACCCAGCCGCGTGCAGGCCACTGGCAGGCTTCGCGACGCATCGGCTTCTCAATTGCTCGCATTTTTTGGCTCTCTATGTTAAATAATTAATCAGGAAAGCAGGAGGGGAGGAAAAGGTTAAATCTGGAAACCATGAATCCAGGAAAAACTATTGCCAGTCCGGCTCCGGACTTCCTGGGTTCCTGGCTTCCTGATTAACTTTTATGAACGAATCAAAACCGAACGGCGAAACGGCCACTGCGGTCGTAGAACCACCGAGAGAGAAGTTAACCAAGAAAGCCATCACGGCCGACCACCCTACGTGGTGCCCCGGTTGCGGCGATTTCGCAGTTCTCGCCGCGTTCTACAAAGTCCTCGAGAAACGCAATCTCGACCACGAAAAGATCGTTACCCTTGCCGGGATTGGCTGTTCA
>DATFXC010000058.1:0-6839 GCA_035258625.1 Candidatus Udaeobacter sp.
CAATGGCGCAGAAACCGAGCGCGCATTGTTGGGCAATGGTTCGGACCTGCAGAGTGGCATCCTCGTGAAGGGCCAACATTACTCCGGAATTTCCGGCTCGGCTCCGTTTCTCGATGCGGTTCGGCCGCGCTTGGTCATCGCCACGTCAACTCAATTTCCAGAACGCGAACGAATCAGCGACGAGTGGGCTGACCAGGTTCGCGTCCGCGGCATTAAACTGTTTCGCCAGGACGAAACCGGCGCGGTGGAGTTGAAATTCTCAGGCCGCGAATGGAGCGCGCGAGCTTATTTGACCGGCGAAGTTTTTCGAAGCGTCAGTCGATAAATCGACGCGCTCTGCTCGCGAAATTTTCTTTCGAACTTTGTTAATGGTAGAACGGCGTCGTCCTGCGTCAGCGCGACAACTTCGAATTCTCCATGAGCGCAGCTGAGCCGATCGATTTGATGAAAATAATCGAGCTGATCGGTCGCGATCTGCAAAAAGGCATTTTGCTGCAGGGCAACGGCCACTGCGTCCAAAAATTCGCGCGTGAAAATCCGTCGGAATTGATGCCGTCGCTTCGGCCACGGATCCGGAAAGAAGAGGTAAAATGTTTCAACCGAATTTTCCGGCAATAGATCGCGCACGGCCAACAACGTGTCTGCGCGCAGAACACGCACATTCGCGATCTTCTCCGCTTTGCGTCGAACTTTCTCTACCCGCTTTGTTAACCGCTCGATCCCGAGAAAATTTTTTTTCGGAAACTGTTGCGCCACTTCGCAAAGAAAAGAGCCATCGCCGCACCCAAGATCGACATGCAGCGGCGCGCTGCGTCCAAAAAGTTCCGCAACATTCAAGCGCGCGACCTGCAGTTCCGCGAGTTGTTCGATCACAGCGAAAAATGTCGCTTCCGATCGGGTGCTTCAACCGGCAATATGCGGGCGATGGTGTTCCCTTCTTGTCTGTTCTGTGTACCGGGCTTTCGGTCGCCTCTCCCCTTCCCCAAGGGGAGAGGACTAAGGTGAGGGGTTCAACGTGATAGCGTCAATCGCCTTGAGATGATCCCTCACCCTCCCCCTCTCCCTTGAAGGGCGAGGCGACCCAAACGGGTAGCTGACGATAAAGCGACACTGCGCTGCTACTACATGCGCGACTTTAGGTGAAACATCTTGAAGAGCGTCGCGTCCGGAGCGACATGAAAGAGATGTTATGAAACGAATCGTTCTTCTCGCTTTTGGTTGCGTGGCGCTTGCGACTGCGAGTTATGGGCAAAGCCCGGCCCCGGCCACGACGAAGACTGCGGTTTTAGCCGGCGGGTGTTTTTGGTGTATCCAGCCGGCGTTCGACAAAGCGTCGGGAGTTATCAAAACCGTTGTTGGTTATTCCGGTGGAACCGAACCGAATCCGACTTACAAGCTCGTGACATCGGAAAAAACAAAGTATCGCGAATCAATCGAAATCACTTACGACCCCGCGAAAATTTCATACCAACAGCTTCTCGACATTTATTGGCGCCAAATCGATCCCACCCAGGCCGACGGCCAGTTCACCGATATCGGACCGAGTTATCGCGCCGCGATCTTTTATGGGAACGCCGATGAAAAGAAAATTGCTGAATCTTCAAAAGACAAACTCTCGCGCTCCGGAAAATTCAAAAAGCCCATTGTGACTGAGATTTTGCCTGCGATGAAATTTTGGCCCGCCGAAGATTATCACCAGAAATATTATCGGCAGAACCCGGAGCATTTCGAAGCTTTCGAAGAAGGATCCGGCCGCGTGTCATTCAAGAAAGACAAGTGGGGCGGCGAACAATAGTCGGAGGTTTCGTTATTTCGAGACCAGAGCTCACCTCATACCCGACGCTGTCATGTTGAGCGAAGCGCTGCAACGAAATGCGAAGCATGAGGCCAGGCTTTCAAACATCTCTGTCTATTTCCGTTTGTGGATCGATCCAGATTTGGTCCGAGATTCTTCTCCCGCGACTGCGGGATCAGAATGACATTACGAGATGGCTCTTAGATATTTTAAAGCATGATTGGAACACTGGACTCGAAAGTTCCGCCGGGGCCGCTGGATCAAAAGTGGGGAAATTATCGAGACCACTCGCGATTGGTTAGCCCGAATAACCGGCGAAAATTTGAAATCATAGTCGTCGGCAGCGGGCTTGCGGGCGGATCGGCCGCGGCGACGCTGGGTGAACTCGGATACCGGGTAAAATGCTTTTGTTTTCAAGATTCGCCCAGGCGCGCGCATTCCATTGCAGCGCAAGGCGGCATTAATGCGGCGAAAAATTATCAGAACGACGGCGACAGTGTTTACCGTTTGTTCTACGACACGATCAAGGGCGGGGATTTTCGTTCTCGCGAAGCAAACGTTTATCGGCTGGCGGAAATCGCCAACAACATCATCGATCAATGCGTGGCGCAGGGCGTGCCGTTCGCGCGCGAATACAGCGGCTATCTGGCCAATCGCTCCTTCGGTGGCGCGCAGGTTTCACGGACTTTTTATGCCCGCGGACAGACCGGCCAGCAGCTCTTGTTAGGCTGTTACCAGGCCTTGTGCCGCCAGGTCGCTTCCGGCTCGGTGCGGATGTTTCCATACACGGAGATGCTCGACCTGGTGATTGTCAACGGCCAGGCCAAGGGAATTATCACTCGGAATTTGCGCTCGGGAAAAATGGAGAGGCACGCAGCAGATGCCGTCGTGCTCGCCAGCGGTGGCTACGGAAACGTGTTCTACCTTTCGACCAACGCGCGTGGCAGCAATGTGACAGCGACGTATCGCGCCTACAAAAGAGGCGCGCTCTTCGCCAATCCATCCTTCACCCAGATTCATCCCACCTGCATCCCTGTGGGCGGCGATTATCAGTCGAAGCTCACGCTAATGTCGGAGTCGCTGCGCAACGATGGGCGCGTCTGGGTTCCGAAGGCCAACGAGGATCGGTTCAAGCCACCGAGCGAAATTCCTGAGTCCAACCGCGATTATTACCTCGAACGAAAATATCCCAGCTACGGCAATCTTGCGCCGCGCGACATTTCATCGCGCGCCGCGAAGGAAGTTTGCGACGAAGGCCGCGGTGTCGGTCCGGGCGGCCGCGGCGTTTATCTCGACTTTGCCGATGCAATCAAGCGGCTGGGCGCAGAGACAATTCGCGAGCGCTACGGAAACTTGTTCGACGTGTATAAAAAGATTACCGGCGAGGACGCCTACAAAGCGCCGATGCGAATTTATCCCGCCGTGCATTATACAATGGGCGGTTTGTGGGTGGATTACGAATTGATGAGCAATGTCCCCGGCCTGTTCGTGATCGGCGAAGCGAATTTCTCCGATCATGGCGCCAACCGACTGGGGGCCAGCGCACTGATGCAAGGGCTCGCGGACGGTTATTTTGTTTTGCCCAACACGGCGCCGAATTTTCTCGCCGGTCAGATGGGAAAACGGCCGTCGCCCGAATCTCCTGAGTTTGAACAGGCCGAGCAGAGCGTCCGCGCACGGATCGAGAAATTGTTGAATGTCAACGGCACGCGTTCGGCCGACTCGTTCCATCGTGAGCTCGGTCTTCTTCTCTGGGATAACGTCGGAATGTCGCGTAACGAACAAGGATTACGCGAAGCGCTCCGAAAGATCCCAGAGCTACGCGCAGAATTCTGGCGCGGGGTGCGCGTGCCGGGAGACGAAGAAGATTACAACCAATCGCTCGAACGCGCCGGGCGCGTCGCCGATTTCCTCGAATTCGCCGAGCTGATGTGCATTGACGCGCTGGAGCGCGACGAATCCGCCGGAGCACATTTCCGCGAAGAACATCAAACGCCCGACGGCGAAGCACTCCGCGACGATGAGAACCACGCCGTGGTCTTTGCGTGGGAATTTCAAGGCGACGGTCGGCCTCCGAAACTGCATCGCGAACAGCTGCATTTCGAGACCGTGCATTTGGCGCAAAGGAGCTATAAGTAGTTTTTAGTTGAGAGTTGATAGTTGATTGTCCAATGCGGCCATGTTCACGTTCGAGAGACTAGAGGTTTGGCAGAAGGCGATTGGCTTCGCCGATTTGGTTTACAATCACACGCGGCATTTTCCACCTGACGAACGATTTGGCCTTACGAATCAAATGCGACGGGCTGCTGTCTCGATATCGTCAAACATCGCGGAGGGAACTTCGCGGATGTCGCAAACCGATTTCGCGCGATTTATCGAAATTGCGACCCGTTCGGTTTTTGAGGTCGTGTCCCAAGCATTCATCGGGCGACGGCAAGGATTCCTCACGGAAGAAAGTTTTGCCGAGCTGTACTCGGCGGCCGATGAAATTGGCCGCATGTTAAGCCGGCTGCGAAAATCGTTGGGCCTCGCCTAAAGCTCGCGCGCGTTCATCTGTGAAACTATCAACTATCAACTCTCAACTATGAACTTTCAGTTGAGAATCTGGCGTCAAAAGAATCGCCAATCCCGCGGCAAACTTTTCGACTACGAACTCCGCGATATTTCGCCCGACACGTCATTTCTCGAAATGCTTGATATCCTTAACGAAAATTTAATTCGAGCCGGCGAGGAACCTGTCGCGTTTGACTCTGATTGCCGGGAAGGGATTTGCGGCACGTGCTCGCTCACCGTAAACGGCGAAGCTCATGGGCCCGATCATCCGGGCGCAGTGTGCGAATTGTACATGCGAAAATTTCGGGACGGGCAGACCATCACCGTCGAACCGTTCCGCGTCGGCGCGTTTCCAATCATCAAGGATTTGGTGGTCGATCGCAGTGCGCTCGATCGGATCGTGCAAGCCGGCGGATTTATCTCCGCGCGCGCAGGCTCAGCGCCAGAGGCGAATTCAATTCTCGTTCCCAAACACAACGCCGACCTGGCAATGGAAGCGGCGGCGTGCATCGGCTGCGGCGCGTGCGCGGCGGCGTGCCCGAACGGATCGGCGATGCTTTTTGCGGCTGCAAAAGTTTCGCATTTATCGTCTTTGCCGCAAGGAGAGCCGGAACGCGAGCGCCGCGTTTTGAAAATGGTGCGCGCGATGGACGCAGAAAAATTCGGCAACTGCACGAATACTTACGAATGCGAAGCGGTGTGTCCCGCCAAGATCAGCGCCAGTTTCATCGCGAAGCTCAACCGCGAATACGCGCGCGCGCAATTCCGCGAACGACTCGGCGAATAGCTTCGCCCGCTGACGCGTACTCCGGGGAGCACAGGCTACTAGCCTGTTGTTGCCGGCAACCTGCCGGCAACAGCTTTCGCGAAGCGAACCGGCACTATGCGGGGCATCTCGGCAAGCTGCCGAGATGAACAGGCTGGCAACTGTGCTCCCCAGAACTCGCTACCGCGCTTCGCATGCGCAGGTCCATATCTCCGGATCGAGCTCAACCTTTGCCCGCCTCGCGAGATGATCGACATCTGCACGATCGCGCAGCACCGCAAAAACCGTGGAACCCGAGCCAGACATTAGCGCGGCGCCGACTTCAGGTTGCTTGAGTAACCACATTTTCAGTTGCGCCAGAAAAACAAATTTTTCGAAAACAGGACGCTCGAGATCGTTCACGAACGTTTGGCCATCGAATTCTTGAGCAGCGTACGAAATGCCAGGGATTTTGAGCGACTCTCGCCAGCGCGCATACGCCCATGGCGTGGAAACGCTGAACTCAGGTTTCATCAACAACAGCGGTAAGGGTTCGCGCAATCTGGTCGGACTCACTAGTTCACCGCGCCCTTTGCAGACCGCGGCGGATTGGAAAATGAAAAATGGAACGTCCGATCCGATCATTTCCGCCATTTTCGTCAGCGATTCACGAGGCAAATTCGTCTCGAACAGTTCGTTCAGCATCAACAGAGTGGAAGCAGCGTCGCTGCTTCCTCCGCCCAAACCGGCGCCGTGTGGAATTCTCTTTTTGAGCACGATCGAAATACCGCTGGTGATGTTCGTTTCTTCGAAAAACACCTTCGCCGCGCGCACCACAATATTGTCTTCGCCTTTCGGCACTGATGCGTCATCGCACCGAAACGCAATTTCTTTTTTGCCGGAGCGCAGTTCCATCTTGATCTCGTCGCAAAGGGAAATCGGCGCGATGAGCGTCTCTATTTCATGGAAAGCGTCGGTACGCCGGCCGAGAATTTTCAGCGAAAGATTGATCTTCGCGGGTGCGAGGGCTTGCATTACCTGCAATTTGCTCTGTCATTCCGAGCGAAGTCGAGGAATCTCTTGCTCATGATCGAAATACTAAGATGTCCCGACTTCGCTCGACATGACAAAGGCCGCTGACAAAATCATCGTGGCGCTGGACGTCGCCAGAAAGGAGAAAGCCCTCGACCTGGTCGAGCAACTCCGCGGCGATATTTCTTTTTTCAAAATCGGGCTCCAACTTTACACGGCCGAAGGTCCGGAAATCGTGCACGCGGTTTTGGCCACCGGCGCGAAGGTCTGGCTCGATCTGAAGCTCTACGATATCCCCAACACCGTCGCGCGAGCCGTTGAGTCCGCGAGCAATCTCGGGGTGCAGATGCTCACGATTCATTTGAGCGGCGGCAGCGAAATGATTCGCGCCGCGACTGCCGCTCGCGCCAACGACATGCTCCTCCTGGGAGTGACTGTTTTAACAAGCGCGACGGAAGGAACGCTGCGCGAGGTTGGAATCACTGACGAAATTGAGAACCAAGTCTTGCGTCTGGCCAGGTTAGGTGTCGACGCAGGAATCGATGGACTCGTGGCCAGTCCTCATGAAATCAGAGCGTTGCGCGCAGAATTTGGAAAGAGAATCAAGATCGCCGTCCAGGGAATTCGTCCCAGTTGGGCAAAACCAGGCGACCAGAAACGATTCATGACCCCGCATCAGGCAATCGAGGCGGGCGCAGACTACATCGGCATCGG
>DATFXC010000059.1:0-4015 GCA_035258625.1 Candidatus Udaeobacter sp.
TAAACGCGCCGCCCACATCCCGCCAGATCAGGAATCGTTCCTCAAAGCGTACGAAAGCCGCGAAGCGGAAATGATCGCCTTTATGAAAGAGCACAACCTTGTCATGTTGCCCGACTACCTCGGGCCGTTCCAAATTCGGCAGTTACCGGAAGCATTTAAACCCACCAGTCCTGGCGGGTTCATGAATCCTCCGGGCGTTTACGACAAGGATTCAACCGGTTTCTTTTTTATTCCGACTTATAATCCGGAGTCCAAAAACTTTTACATTCGCGCCGCGATCGAAGACCCGAGGCCAATCCTTGGACACGAAGGTATTCCCGGGCATTTTCTTCAGCTCTCAATCGCAAATCATTTGGGTGATGAAATCCGGCGCCAGCATCAAGACACCGTATTCATCGAAGGCTGGGCGTTGTATGGCGAAGAGATGCTGATGCGGACTGGCCTTTATCCGAACAACTCGCCGGCACAAGGACAAATCCTGCGGCTGTCGCGGTACCGTGCTGCGCGTATTGGCGTCGATGTCAATCTGCACACGGGCCGGTGGAGCTTCGAGCAAGCGGTAAAATATTTCATGGACGCCGGGGGACTGGACCGCGAAGCCGCGGAGGGCGAAGCGGCCGGTGCAGCGTCGAGTCCTACGCAAAAGATCAGCTACATCGTAGGCAAATGGCAGATTATGAATTTGCTCGGTCGCTACAAAGATCGGCAGGGCGGAAATTTCCGGCTGGGACAATTTCATGACGACCTGATCAAGAACGGGAGCCTCCCGATTTCCGTGATTGAATGGATTCTGCTCGACGACCCATCTTCGCTGCAGAAAGCGACTAAATGACGTTGTAGTGGCGTTTCAGAGAAACGAGCCAGCGGGAGCTGAGCGAGATAGACGGGAAGCCCGAAGGGTGAGCGAGCCGGCGCGAGCGAATCAAACGCCCTACAGCATTCGCTCCCTCACAAGTTGGAGGGTCCGCTGTCTCAGCGGACTCGCTCTTAACCGTACAAGTAATGCGCTGAGGACAGCGCACGCTACAAAATTCGCGATCAGCGGAAACGCTTCATGAGTTCGCGCAGGCGATCGTGCGGCAAGGCTTCGACGCGATGGTCGTCCCGACCGGTCATGGAATGGTTGTTCACCAACGCATTCACAACCGCTTCTTCCGTGGCTTGCACCACGCCTGCGAAAAGCGGATCCAGTAGATCGTTGGGAATTGTTTGCACGCTGTGCGCGATCTGATCCGGATTCGCAGCGTTCGGATTCGCCGTTGAAAACGCGATAAAGAGATCGCCGGAGCCATTTCCTGAAATTGTTCCGGTTCGCGCGAGGCCAAGCGAAACGCGGCGCGCGAGTCGCTTCAATTGAGTTGGCAGCAGCGGGGCGTCGGTCGCAACCACTGCCATGCAAGAGCCGCTCTCTTGTTCGTAAACCTTGCCGGGAATTTCTTTGCCCACCGGTACACCTGCGATTGTTAGCTGCGGGCGTCGACCGAAGTTTGCCTGCAAAAATACGCCGACAATGAAACTCTGTGCCGGAGCGTCTTTCGAAACCTTAATTTCAATCTTACGCGAGGCGGTTCCGTTGCCGCCTTTAAACTCATAACAAATCATTCCGGTCCCGCCGCCAACACTCCCCTCTTCGATCGCGCCGCCACGCGCGGTATCGAGCGCGCGCCACACGTGTTCGGGTTTAACGTGAAAGCCATTAATATCGTTGAGCCAGCCATCCCATGTCTCGGCAACAACAGGCGTGCTCCACCAGTACCCGGTCTTATCAGCGCCGCCGTGCTTAACCCGCCAGGCAATCACCGCGTCACGCGCCACACCGACACTGTGCGTATTCGTGATAATGATCGGCCCTTCCAGGAACCCGCTGTCCTCGACCCATACTGTGCCGGTCATCTCACCGTTACCATTCAAACTGAAAAAGCCAGCGTAAACCGGGTCGTTGAGAGAATCGTGCCCACGCGGAATGATTGCGGTAACGCCGGTCCGCACGGGGCCTTTGCCAACTTCGAGTTTTCCTTCGCCGCTGATCAAGGTCGTGTAGCCGACCTCCACACCCGGGACATCGGTGATCGCGTTCAATTTTCCCGGCGTCCCGTCAAACGGGACGCCGAGATCGCGCGCGCGAACAACTTTGACCTCGGCGGGTTGCTTTACCGGCGGCGGTGATTTAATCGGCTCGCGGCCAAAAGAATCGAGCACGAGCATGAGCACAAGCACGAGTACGAAACCGGAAGAGCGTTGCGGGTTCATTGCGATCAATTAACTATCAACCCTCAACCATCAACCCCGAAGGCTTTCGCGAGTAAACTTTTTCGTTAGATTGAACGCGTGAGTTACGAGGTGTTCGCCAGAAAATATCGGCCACAGATGTTCGACGATTTGGTTGGTCAGACCCATGTCGCGCGCACGTTAAAAAACGCGGTGGCGCAGAACCGGCTAGCTCACGCTTATCTTTTTGTTGGACCGCGCGGTGTGGGCAAAACTTCCACGGCGCGGATTTTGGCAAAATCGCTTAATTGCGTTGAAGGCCCGACGGTTACGCCGTGCGGAAAATGCGACAACTGCCGCGAGATCGCCGCGGGCAACAGCCTTGACGTGATCGAGATCGATGGCGCCAGCAACAACAGCGTCGAAGACGTGCGCCAGCTGCGCGAGAACGTTCGGTATGCGCCGGCCAAAGGCCGCTACAAAATTTATTTGATCGATGAGGTTCACATGCTTTCGCCGGCGGCGTTCAATGCGCTTTTGAAGACGCTGGAAGAGCCGCCCGAGCATGTGAAATTTATTTTCGCCACCACCGAGCCGCAAAAAGTTCTGCCGACCATTCTCAGCCGTTGTCAGCGGTTCGATCTGCATCGCATTCCCGCGAATCTGATTGCGCAGCACCTGCAATTCATTGCGAAGAAAGAGAAGATCACGCTCCAAACTGCTGCGGCGCATGCGATCGCGCGCGGCGCGGAGGGCGGTCTTCGCGATGCGGAATCGATGCTCGATCAGCTCGTCGCCTTTTGCGGAGAAAAAATCAACGAGAGCGATGTGCTCGATGTTTTCGGATTCACAAGCGAACAAATGGTAATCGATCTTACAGGCCGGATTTTGCACGGCGAAACACCGGAGGCGATCGATCTGCTGCATCAGCAAAGCGAAGCCGGAAAGGACATGATGCGGCTCATGACTGACCTGATCGCTTATCTACGCGATTTGCTTGTGTTCAAAGCCAAACCCGACGCGCTCAGCGAAGACGTTGATCCCGATGTACAAAAAGCGCTTGGGGCGCACGCCGAACGCATTTCCACGGATCGTTTGCTCGAGCTAATCGATCAGTTTGCAGCCGCCGAAGGCCGAATGAAATGGGCGCCGAACAAGAAGCTCCATTTCGAAGTAGCGATCATCAAAGCGATCCAGAGTCTGGGACAAGCGACGCTCGATGAGGTCATCGAGAAGCTAGGCGAACTTCGGGACGGTGGCGGGGGCCCGGCAACGAAATCTGCCCCTGTGGCGGCAGGCGTGTGGCCTGTTACAGCTGGCACGGCTGCCACTACAGGAGCGCCGGTCGAGGAAAAGAGCGCCACAGTCGACGCCGAAAAGATCTGGCGGAGCGTCCTCGCGAAGATTCCGGCAAAGAGTTTTTTGCGAACGTTGAGCGAACTGGTTCGTCCGATTGGAACCGACGGCCGCAATTTTTTGCTGAGACATTCACCCGATGACAAGGCCAAGGTGGAAGCGCTGGCCACTGCAAATTATCGCCGGCAGCTCGAAACGATTCTGGGTGACGTGAGCGGCCGCGATTGGTCAGTGAAATTCCTGGCGAAAGACGGCATGCCTCCGAGCACTGCGAGTGAATCGGACAAATCAGCTGAATCGTTCAAGGACGATCCGCTCATCCACGAAGCGATTGAACTGTTCAACGCGCGGGTAAGACCGTGACCAGAGGTTATGAACTTGAACAAATTAATGAAGCAGGCGCAGAAGATGCAGGAGCAAATGGCCAAGACCCAGGCCGAGCTCGAGCAGA
>DATFXC010000060.1:0-14323 GCA_035258625.1 Candidatus Udaeobacter sp.
TGCGAGGTTGCTCGAGTCTTCGTACATTTCGGTTCTCGTGAACTATTGCAGTAACCCTCTTCAGTACCACCGCCGCGCAACGCGTGAGGTGAAGGTTGGGAACGTCGGCATCGGTGGAGACAACCCGATCCGGGTCCAGTCGATGATCACCTGTGACACGATGGACACGGAGGCGTCGATCCAACAAACGATGGAGCTCGCAGAGGCCGGTTGTGAAATTGTCCGGATCACGGCGCCTACGGTGAAGGATGCGCGCAACCTCGAGCACATCGTCAAAGGTTCGCGCGAGCGCGGCTGCGGCGTGCCGATCGTCGCCGACATCCATTTCAAGCCCGAGGCAGCGATGGAGGCGGCAAAATGGGTAGACAAGGTGCGAATCAATCCCGGCAACTACGCCGACTCGAAAAAATTCGTCATCCGCGAATACACCGACGAACAATATGCGGCGGAGCTAAACAGGGTCCGCGAGCGCTTTTCGCCGCTGGTTGAGCTGTGCAAGACGCGCCGGATCGCGATGCGCATCGGCACAAATCACGGCTCGCTTTCGGATCGCATCCTGAATCGCTACGGCGATACGCCGCTAGGTATGGTGGAGAGCGCGCTCGAGTTCGCGCGGATCGCACGCGATCTCGACTATCATGATTTCGTTTTCTCGATGAAAGCGAGCAATCCAAAGGTGATGATTGCTGCCTATCGACTCCTTGTGGCGCGATTAAACGAACTGGGTCCGGATTGGAATTACCCGCTACATCTCGGAGTAACCGAGGCCGGTGAAGGCGAAGATGCGCGCATCAAGAGCGCGATCGGAATCGGCTCACTGCTAGCGGATGGAATTGGCGATACCATCCGCGTTTCGCTCACTGAAGATAGCCCTCACGAAATTCCCGTGGCGAAGGCGCTCATTGAGAGCATAAGCAAAACGTCCAACGCTCAACGCCCAACGCCCAACGTCCAACTTTCTTTTGATCCGTTCTCATACCAGCGGCGCGCGACAGAAAAGATCGAGCGCGATGGATTCAAACTCGGCGGAGACGAATTGATTCGCGTCGTGGTGCGACATGCGAACTTCGACAAGATCGCGCACAAGATCGACAGAATGGGGGATTACAAACCGGAAATTGTTTACGAGGATGCAAACATCATCGCGATCGATCCGCGGGATAATGAGGCAATTGCCAAAGTCAACGCGCAACAAAGTGCGCAGTTTGTCACCGTGGCGGACGAGGTCGATCCGCCGGTGATCCCAGCATTCCGTTTGCTGGCAGCGAAGTTGCAGGCGCGCCATGCAATTTTGTTGAAGGACGCGCTGACAGGGGCCGTTGATTTCAACGGCCCTGGGCGATTGGGGTCAACCGCCCCTACCTCAGATTTTCTCGAAACTCTCCTCGTCGCCTCCACCAGCATCGGTTCGCTGCTATGCGACGGGATCGGCGACGCGATCTTGGTTCAGGGCGAGGAAGCGCCGGGACAAGCGCTCCGTTTGTCGTATAACATTTTACAGGCAGCGGGCTCGCGGATTTTCAAAACTGATTATGTCGCCTGCCCTTCCTGCGGACGCACTTTATTTAACTTGCAAACCACGACGGCGAAAATCAAGGACGCGACGTCGCATCTGAAGGGCGTAAAGATCGCGATCATGGGTTGCATCGTAAACGGGCCGGGCGAAATGGCCGACGCGGACTTTGGTTACGTCGGCGGCGCGCCCGGCAAAGTGAATCTCTACGTCGGCAAGACCGCAGTGAAATTCAACATTCCCGAAGCAGAGGCTGTCGATCGACTCAAAGATTTGATTCGCGAGCACGGGAAATGGATCGAGCCCGCACAGCAGACAGCCGCACTCGAGCCCGCTTTATAACGCAGCGTAGGTTATCAACCCCAAGCGTTCGGCCAAGAGTTCTAATCACGTGGCTTAGTAACTGTGGAGCTACCAAATCTGCAAACTTAGATTTTCGCGACCGCGGCGCTTCAGTTTGACTAAACTGTCGTCTCTCGTAGTGTTCGCGGCTCCCATCTCGGGAGAGCCTCCCTTCAATGGATAAGATCCGTAATATCGCTATCATTGCGCACGTCGATCACGGCAAGACGACGTTGGTCGATCAACTGTTGCGCCAATCAGGCACGTTTCGCTCCAATCAAAAGATTGAAGAGCGCGTGATGGATTCAATGGATCTCGAGCGTGAAAAAGGAATCACGATTCGCGCGAAGAACGCAGCTTTTCAGTGGAACGGTTATCGCATCAACATCGTCGATACACCGGGTCACGCCGACTTCGGCGGCGAAGTCGAACGGATCATGAAAATGGTGGACGGCGTGCTGCTTGTTGTCGATGCGCACGATGGGCCACAGGCACAGACGCGCTTTGTTTTGCGCAAAGCGCTGGAAAACAAACTGAAGCCGGTTGTTGTCATCAACAAGGTCGACAGAGAAAACGCGCGCCCGCACAAAGTCTTGGACGAGATTTTCGACCTCTTTGTTGAACTCAAGGCAACTGACGAGCAACTCGATTTCCCAATCATTTACGCCAGCGCCAAGAACGGCTTTGCCATGCGCGAACTTCACGAAAATAACGACGACATGACGCCGCTTTTCCAGGCGATTGTGCAACATGTACCGCCGCCAAAAATTTCGAGTGAACCATTCTTTCAGATGCTCGTCTCGAATGTGGATTACAGCGATTACCTGGGAAGAATTGCGCTCGGGCGCATCGTCAGCGGTCGCGTTGCAGTCGGAGATTCCGTCGTCTGCATTCACCGCGATGGCCGTCATGAGCGGGCCACGGTCACGGCGCTTTTTACCTATTCGGGATTGGAGCACGTGGAAATAAAACACGCGACCGCCGGCGACATCATTGGACTGGCTGGTTTCGAGGAAGTTTATATCGGCGAAACCCTCTCAGACCGCGAAGAACGGACGCCACTTCAATTTGTAGATATCGATCCGCCTACGATTCGCATGCACATTCTGGTCAACGATTCGCCGTTTGCCGGGCGAGAAGGAAGATTTGTGACGGCGCGGAATATTCGTGAACGCCTCATTCGCGAGACGCGCAGCAATGTTTCGCTCGAGGTCAACGACACGGAAACTGCGGGCGTGTTTGAGATCAATGCGCGCGGCGAGATGCAAATCGCAATTCTGATCGAGCAAATGCGACGCGAAGGCTACGAAGTCATGGTCTCGCGCCCTGAGGTGATTTTCCATCGGGCAGAGAATGGCACGGTGCTCGAGCCCCTGGAAAATCTTTATGTCGATCTACCGAACGAAAATCTCGGTGACATTTTGCAATTGGTTGCTAGTCGCAAGGGTGAGGTTGTTGGCATGGATCATCACGCGACACGCGTGTCGATCGAGGCGATTATTCCGACTCGTGGCCTGATTGGCTTTGAAACCGATCTCGTCAACCTGACCCGTGGCGAAGGTTTGGTGAGTCATCTGTTTCGCGAATACGCGCCGTTCAAAGGTGAAATCGGAGGACGGGGTCGTGGCCTGATGGTATCGATGGAATCCGGCGTCAGCACGGCCTACGCGCTCAACAGCATTCAGGAGCGCGGCAAGCTTTTCATCGGTCCGCAGGAAGACGTCTATGCGGGAATGATCGTCGGCGAAAACGCACGGCCGGAAGATTTGCCGGTCAATCCATGCAAAGCAAAACATCTTACCAACATGCGGAGCCAGGGTGAAGGCAAAGGGATTCAGCTCGAAGCGACGCTGTGCATGAATCTGGAGCGCGCGATTGAATACATCGACATCGATGAGTATGTGGAAGCGACGCCAAAATCATTGCGCTTACGAAAGCGGATTCTCGACGCGACTGCCCGGAAGCGCACCATGGTGATAGCTGCTTAAATCAGCGGGTCACCGACGATTTTTCGGGCGCAAGGTTGCGCGATACGTTTGACTGCGGTTCCAAGCGCAGCGTAGATCATGAAGACTGAGATCGCTCGGTAGGATTGCTAATACGTCGAGAGCGGTCGCTCCTGATCATTTTCGTCAGCAACAGGAACCATAGCCGCATTACAAAAATGTAAGGCTAAAAGATACAACCGACATGCCGTCGCGCTACGAACGCAACGTGATGTTTAACAGGCGCATGAAGCTTCCTTTCGTGGTCATTTCGCAAACCTTCCTGTCGAAGTTTGCTCACCCTTAAACTCCAAACCTCCAACTTCAGCTAGAAACATATGAGAACTCTCCGTCGAATCAGTAGAAATCGTGCGTTTGCACATGTTCGCATCTTAACTGCGGTTCTCCTTGTCATGGCCGCGGCAGCATTGGTGTTCCTGGCGGTGTCACCGCCCGCCACTGCTCAGCCGACTGCCCGCATACAGCCTCCAACTCCAAAATTCTCCACAGCGGTGGCCTTCGACGTATCGCCGGCTGTTCGAGATTTACCGCCGGCTGCAAGGCCTTTGACCTACCCACCCGACACAATTGTGGAACCGCGAGAGCGAGGCTTGGAAGGTCCAAAAGCTCACCGGGTCAAGCCCTATAGAGCCGATGGAGCACTACAGCCGTTCAGTCCCGCACCGAGTATCCCCGTTCCGTCGCTGACCTTCGAAGGACTATCAAATCTGGACAACTTCAACCTGTTTGGCTTCAGGATAAATCCACCGGATCCTGACGGCGAAGTAGGTCGTAATCATTACGTGGAGCTGATTAACATAGTGTTTGCCGTTTACGATAAACAGGGCAACCGGCTGACCGGACCGACAAAGATTGGTGATGTGTGGACAGGGTTTGCGATTCCTGATTGCACCGATCCGTCGGGTGATCCTGTCGTGCTGTACGACAAAATGGAGGATCGCTGGGTCCTCTCGCAGTTCACTACAAGGGGGATGAACCCAAATGGCACTTTTAACGGCCTGCCGTTCTATAACTGCGTCGCCATTTCGCAAACAGGAGATCCCACGGGTGCTTACTTCCGGTATGCGTTCATCACCGCACAACCAGGCACAAATTCGACATTCTTCCCTGACTACCCCAAGTACGGACAGTGGAGGGACTCGTACGTGCTTACCTCTAGGGACTTCGGATCGCAGGGGGAGTACGGCATCAGCGTCTATGCGCTCGAACGCGGCAGGATGCTTGAAGGCGATCCGAACGCGCGCTCGGTGCACTTCTTTCTCGATTCAGCGGTGGTGCCGCTTTACCTGATCGGCGACGGTCTACTGCCGCCGGATGTCGATGGGCATACAAAACCGCCGAAGGACGCCCCCGCTCCCATTGTCGGTACGCAGGACGATAACGCCTCTTATGGCGCACCCTTCGACGCGCTTAACATTTGGGAACTCAGCATAACGTGGCAGGCAAATCCAGTGGCATCCATCGTCCTCAAGACGCAACTTCCTGTCACCAGCTTCGACTCGATCTTCCCTTGCGGGGGGCATCCGGGCCAGACGGGCCGCGACTGCCTTCCCCAGCCAGGAGTCCAGCCAACGGCCAATAACCTTCTCGACATCCTGTCCTACCGCCAGCGCCCGACCTTCCGCCTCTCCTACCGGAACTTTGGCACGTACGAGTCGCTGGTGACCAATCAGTCGGTGGAAGCGCTTCCCGCTGTGGCCGGTGTACGCTGGTACGAGATCCGGCGTACAAGCGGTAGCTACTCTCTTTACCAGCAGGGAACGTACGCTCCCAACGATGGTGTCCACCGCTGGATGGGTAGTATCGCGCAGGATAAGAATGGTAACATGGCCCTCGACTACAGCGTCGTGAATGGCACCGACGTCTTTCCTGGGATTCGCTACACTGGCCGGTCCGCTGGCGACCCGCTGGGCATGATGACTCTGGGCGAAGGCACGATCATCGACGGTAGCGGAATCCAACGGACAGCAAACTCGCGCTGGGGTGACTACACGGACCTGACGGTAGATCCCACGGACGACTGCACGTTCTGGTACGTCAACGAGTACTATACTCTCGCTGGCCAGCAATCCAGCACAGCCGGCTGGCAGACTCGCATCGGCAGTTTCAAACTGCCTGGTTGCAACTAGCGGTAATCACACGGCAGGCCTACAGCGCACAACAGTTCTGGTAAACATGTTTGGGATCGCCCATTCTGGGCGATCCCAAATTTTTGTTCGATGTGATGGTTTCTTCGGTGGTTGCACTGCGATTGGTCGCAGTTAAGACCGGTCGTCGCTAACTGGATTTCAATCCCTTTTGCCAACCGCATTCATCGACCGTGTGCGGCAATTCTCGATCGTCAGAGATGCGATTTGCGAACGTCTGGTTGCTGCGGTTCTTTGCATCTGCAATCCAAATTCGAATGGGCAACTAGCACATGTCTCGTCAATACACGCTGCAACGCGCCGCGAGATCGGCGTCGATCCATGTCGATTACGCCGCCGAACTGAACGAACAGCAGCTCGCGGCCGTGACTGCCCTGCCCGGCCCGATTCTGGTGATTGCCGGAGCGGGTTCGGGAAAAACGCGCACGCTTACTTATCGCGTAGCCTACCTGCTCGAAAACGGGATCGATCCCCGCAACATTCTGCTTCTCACATTCACGAACAAAGCTGCGAGAGAGATGCTGGGTCGCGTCGCGAATCTGCTGCCGGTCGATGCCAGCGGACTCTGGGGTGGAACATTTCATTCAGTTGGAAACCGAATTTTGCGGAGGCACGGCAGTGCTCTCGGTTACTCCAGCGGGTTCACCATCATGGACCGTGAAGATCAAAAGGATTTGATCAATACCGTTGTGGCGGGCGCAGGCATTGATCCAAAGGAAATCCGGTTTCCAAAAGGTGATGTGCTCGCGGAAATCTTCAGCTTCGTCGTGAACACGGAGATGCCGCTGGAGGCGTTGCTTGCCGAAAAGTTTCCTTACTTCCTGCCGTTGCTCGACAAAATCCAAGGCGTTCGGGAGCGATACGAAAAAAAGAAGAAGGGGACGAACTCGATGGATTTTGACGACCTGCTGCAAAAGACGTTATTGATGTTTCAGCAGCACGAGCGGATCGCGGAGATATACCGGCGCCAGTTTCAATTCATTCTGGTCGACGAATACCAGGACACGAACAAAATCCAGGCTGATCTTGTCGACCTGCTCGCGCGGGACCATCGCAACCTGATGGTAGTGGGCGACGACGCGCAATCGATCTACTCCTGGCGCGGCGCAAACTTTCAAAACATTCTCGAATTTCCGGAGCGCTATCCGGATGCCCAGGTGTTCAAGATCGAAATGAACTACCGCAGTGTGCCAGAAATTCTGCAGGTGGCGAACGCCGCGATCGCTGCAAATATTCAGCAATTCCGGAAACATCTAGGCGCAACGCGCGAATCAAACGCGCTGAAGCCGGCGTTAGTCGCGCTCAATGATGGCCCGGAACAGGCGCAGTTTGTCGCCCAGCGGATCCTCGAGTTGCGCGATGAAAACGTCGATCTCAACGACATCGCAGTTCTTTACCGGGCGCATTATCACGCGCTCGAGCTGCAACTGGAGCTTTCGCGGCGAGGCATCCCATACCAAATCACCAGCGGCATCCGCTTCTTCGAGCAGGCGCACATCAAAGATGTTACTTCCTTCATCCGTTTCGTGGCCAATCCACGCGATGAAGTCGCCTTTAATCGGATGGTGAAATTACTTCCGGGCATTGGCAATCGCACCGCGGAGAATCTGTGGCAGGCATGGACCGCTGGCATCACGGACGGGAAAGAGAATTTTGGTGAGCGCCTCCTTGCAATGAACGTGCCAGCAAAATCAAAGAAATTGTGGACGCAGCTGGCGCATACAGTGGACGAGATCGCGCCGCGCGGCGAACCGAATCCCCCTTCCGAAATGATCAATTCAATCGTAGAAGCGATTTACGATGATTATGCCAAGGTGAATTTTGCGAATTACCAACTGCGCCGGGAAGACCTCGACCAGCTCGCGATGTTCGCCCGCCAATTCAAAGACGTGCACGAATTTCTCTCGCAGTTGGCGTTGATCAGCAACGTCGACGGGGAAGCTGCGCCGGTTCAGACAAACGAGAAAGAAGCAGTCAATCTATCCAGCGTGCATCAGGCAAAAGGTCTGGAGTTTCACACGGTCTTCGTGATTTGGCTGACTGACGGCATGTTCCCCAGCAGTCGCTCCCTCGACACCCGCGATGCGCTGGAGGAAGAGCGGCGCTTGTTTTACGTGGCCATCACACGCGCGCGCGACGAGCTTTATCTGACCTATCCGCACATGCGCCTGGCTGGCGGCTACGGCGACGTGTTCCAGCGGCCGTCGCGTTTTCTGCAGGAAATTCCAAACGACGTCCTGGAAGACTGGCAAGTGACAAGAAAATGACGAAGCCCAAATGACGAATGACGAAGGAAGCTCGAGTAGAAGAATGACGAAGACGAGCGCCAAACTTCTTCGTCATTTGTGCTTTGTCATTCGTTCGTCATTCGTCATTCGTCATTTGTCATTCTTTTGATGAATCTGTCCCCAGAAAATAAAATCGCCGGAGTGCTCGTGCCGCTGTTTGCGTTGCGGCGAGAGGACGATCTGGGAATCGGCGATCTCGGCGCGTTGCGGGAGTTTATTGACTGGATTGCAGAAATCGGATTCAAGCTTGTTCAACTTCTACCCATCAACGAGACCGGGGGGGATAACAGTCCATACAACGCCATCAGCGCGATGGCGATCGAGCCAACGACGCTGCACCTTGCGCCGAATTTGCCGGAGGATTTAACACCGGAGGATTTCAACAATCTGCTTGCTCGGGTCGATATTGCGAGCCTTCGCCGCGGCGCAGTTAAGTATCGCAACGTCAAAAAACTGAAGCGGACCTTGCTGGAAAAGTCGTTCGCGAATTTCTCCGTTCACGCCGGCGAAAAACGACGGTTGGAGTTCCAGAAATTCTGCGAAGAAGAAAACGCGTGGTTGCGCGATTATGCCTTTTTTCGCGCCCTGATGGAGGAGAATCATGACAGCGCGGCATGGAATCGGTGGCCCGCCCAGCATCAGTCAATTGAAAGAGCGCGTAGTTGGATGCGGGAGGCACCACCGAGTCGACAAGCCGTGCTGACGGGGCGCCAGGAATTCTTTAGCTATGTGCAATGGGTCGCGCATCAGCAATGGCGCGCGATCAAATCACACGCAGAAGAACGCGGCGTTGCGCTAATGGGCGATATTCCATTTGGCGTGAGTTATTACAGCGCCGACGTCTTTGCCCGGCCGGATGAATTCATGCTCGATTGGTGTGGCGGTGCACCGCCTGAGCCTCATTTCAAAGACGACGCGTTTACGCAAAAATGGGGACAAAACTGGGGTATTCCGCTTTATCGCTGGGAAAAAATGCGCACCAACAATTTTGCGTGGTGGCGTCAGCGCGTACGGTCGATCCGAAACGTTTTTCATGTGTTTCGAATCGATCATGTCCAGGGCTTTTATCGTATTTATGCCTTCCCCTGGCGCCCGGGGAAGAACAAGAAATTTCTTCCACTTGATCTGCACCAAATGCTCGAGCGAACTGAGGGTCGCGCGCCGCATTTTGTTCCTCGCGACGATGAAACATTCGAAAATCGCGAAGCAAACAAACATGAAGGCGGAGAATACCTGCGCGTTGTCCTCGATGAAGCAGGCGCTACGCGCGTCGTCGGCGAAGATCTTGGCGTCGTACCGGATTACGTACGGCCCAATTTGCGATCACTCGGCATTGCCGGATTCAAAATCCCACAATGGGAAGTGCATGGCGGGACAGTCATCGCTGGACACAAATATGAACGGATTTCCGTTGCGACTTACGCGACGCACGATCACAAACCGCTTCGCGCTTTGTGGGAAGAAGCTTTTGAATATACGACAGCGACGTCGGAACAATCACGATTCGACTTATTGAAGATCGCCGTGTTCGCGGGCTTCGACGTAAGAATCGACCAAATCGACTTCGACAAGAATTTTTACCCGGCAATCCTGGAAGCTCTGTTTAAGAGCGAGTCATGGATTGCCGTCGTTATGATCACGGATCTGCTGGCGCGCAAGTACCGCTTCAATGTGCCTGGGACAAAAGCGAATTTGAACTGGACACGACGAATGCAGCGCTCGATTGCAGAGCTCCGTTCCAGTCGAAAAGAGCAAAAGCGAATGCGGTTAATCCATGAATTGCTGAAAAGAACCGGGCGCGTTTGAACTTCCGCGGGGCGCATGCGCTTACGTGCTCTTTTCGATCGGTGCGCCGACTTTGTTGCCCCATTCCGTCCACGAACCGTCGTAATTGCGAACATTGTTAAGGCCTAACAAGTAGGTGAGCACAAACCAGGTATGGCTGGAGCGCTCACCGATTCGGCAATAGACGACTGTATCTTGCTCGGGGCTGACGTCGCATTGCTCGAAATAGATCTTTGCCAGTTCCGAGGCTGGCTTGAACGTGGCATCATCGTTGGTGGCCGTCTTCCACGGCATGCTCTTCGCCCCGGGAATATGGCCGCCGCGGAGCACGCCTTCCTGCGGATACTCGGGCATGTGCGTGATTTCCCCCCGATATTCACCCGGCGAACGCACATCGATCAGCGGTTTACCATTCTTGCTCTGCCCTAGCGCTTCATCGAAGAACGCGCGAATCTCCTTGTCGAAGCGTTTCTTCGGCATCGGATAACTTGTCTCCGGGTATTTTGGAATCTCACGCGTCATCAGACGGCCTTCCGCTTTCCATTTGTCGCGACCGCCGTTGAGAATTTTCACCTTGTCATGACCGAACAACCGGAAGGCCCAAAGCGCGTAACACGCCCACCAGTTCGCCTTGTCGCCGTAGAAAATGCAAGTCGTGTCCGGCGTAATGCCGTGACGGCTGCAAAGCCGCGCAAATTTTTCCGGCGAAATATAATCGCGAATCACCGGATCCTGAAGATCGGCCCGCCAATCGATGTGCACGGCGCCGGGAATATGCCCGGTGTCATAAAGCAAAATGTCCTCATTCGATTCGATGACCCGGACCCCGTCATCCTTGAGATGTTTCTCCAGCCAGTCAGTTTCCACCAGCGCTTCCGGATGCGCGTATTCAGTTGGATGCGTAGCCATAGGAAGAAAATTCAGACTGGTCCTGCAACCGAGCAAGGATTTTTACGACCGTTAAGGCGCGAGCGTCAGAATTCCGGATAGCGCACGCGTCTCGCGTGCTGGCGAGCGTGTCCTCGCGATCGCGAACTCTTCTGTAGACGTTAAACATTCGCTCGGGGTAATGCGCAGACGAAGTTCGTTTCGCCAAGACGCCGAAACCCAGCACGCGGGACGCGTGCGCTGCCCAGACCCGGCGTCACCGCAAGATCGAATCAGCCGGATAAGCCACGCCGTTTTTCATCACGGTGTCGATATCAGAAGCGCGAGCGATGTCTTCCACCGGATTGGAATTTAGGATCACGAGATCGGCAAAATAGCCGTTTTCCATTCTGCCGATATGCGCACCGGTTTCGCCGCCGAAAAGTTTCGCCGCGTTTGCCGTGGCGCATTGGAGTATCTGCATTGGCGTGAGCCCGGCTTCTTTCATCAACTGAAATTCACGGAAAAGGGCGGGCCCGTGAATTGTTCCGATGTTTCCAGCATCAGTGCCGGCGGCGATCGTCACGCCTGCGTCTTCGAGCTTCTTCAAGTTCGGCAAAGCGACATCGTACGTCTTCTTAATTCGATCGAGCACGGCTTTCGGATCAGCCAGCGCGTCCTTGACTCTTTGCGGCAATTTGTCCTGCGGAATCTTTGTCACGTCGAGTGATGCGATCACTTCTGGGTTGCCCCACTTTTGTTCTTCGGGAGTGAGATTCAGCTGGTCCGAAAACGTTCGGCCGTACCGTTCAAACACCACCAGCGTCGGACATAAAATGACGTGGCGATCCTTCAATAGCTTCACAAACGCGTCATCGACTGGTTTATCAATCACGCTATGGACAAGCACGTCGGCGCCTTCTTCTACTGCCGCGCGCGCAGTCTCGAGCTCGGTCGCGTGAACGGCGACACGAATTTTGTGCGCGTGACTCTCTTCAATCGTTGCGTGGACGATCGGCCGGAAACTCTCGATCGGATGGTCCTTCTCCACGATGTACCAAATCTTGACCAAGTCCGGTTTTTGCTCGGCGAGTTTACGCACGAATTCGCGCGCTAGCTCGGGGGTGTCGATCTTTACGATCGGTGGATCGCCGAGATCGAGTTTCTCTCGCAACACGCTGGAGATCAGCGGTCCGGCAACAGCGACACGCGGTGCTTTTGCGGTCGCGTTCGCCTTTTTGCGCACCTCGAAATTCCACACCGGTCCGCCGACATCAACCACGCTGGTTATGCCGCTGCGAAGGTAGCGGGCAAACACATCGTCGAGATGCGATTTGACCCACGCGACTTCGTCTTTGTACGGGCGAACGCTGTTAAAATCGGCACCGTCCGGCCGTGTGAACAAATCCGCCGATTGAAAGAAGTGCACGTGCGTGTCGATGTAACCCGGCAGAATAAATTTGCCGACGCAACTGACCTGTCTGCCGAGCGTGGCTGCGTCCTGTTTGCCCATCGCGACGCGCTCGATTTTGCCGCCATCAACGACGATCGTCGCGTTCGGCAGCACTTTGCCATCGGCCGGATTAATCACCGTCGAGCCGACGAGCGAAATCTTTTCCGCGTACGTCGCGGGAGCGAGTGAAAGAAGGCAGAGAAGGACAAACAGGCGCGCGTTCATAGCGTCACATCAAACATCAAACATCCTACGTCAAACGTCAGTTATTCCTTTGATTCCGGCACAGCTTTCTCGGCAGCTTTGAAGCCGATTTTGGAGTGCGTGCCGTCGCAAAATGGTTTCTCCGTCGACGCGCCGCAGCGACAAAGCGCCATTCGTTTTTCCGCTGGATATTTGATTCCATCGGCGTCGATCAATTCACTTCACCCGTCACGATGTAAGGGCCGTTCTTGATAGTTTCGATTGTCACCATAATGCGCCTAACCTAACGCTCTCTGCGCGCACAGCCAGTCGGTCCAGCGAAACGCCCTCGATGCGCCCAGGTAGTATTTCGTTAGGCAAAGGGCGCTCGCCGAATTCTGGGGGAGCGGACGCTTTCAGCGTGCCGGTCGCTGCATCCTGCGGCAACGAACTTTTGTTTGACTCAGAACTCCCAGGGCGCGACGAAGGTCGGCAAAAGTTCGCGATCGGAGAATGCGATCGCCAGCACGCCAGAAGCGTGCGCTCCCCAGAACGTTCCTTGCGCCGCTGTGAGTTAAACGGAAGCTTTGCGGCTCATGAAAATTTTGCTCGCAGTCATTCTCACGCTCGCCACCCTGGTGCTCGCGCAAACGCCATCGCAAAAGCGCCCCTTCACGTTCGAGGACATGATGAAACTTAAGCGCGTGGGCGCACCGGTGCCGTCGCCGGACGGCAAGTGGGTCGTGTTCGACTGCGTCGATGTCGATCTCGAAGCGAACACAAGGATTTCGCATTTGTGGATCGTGCCGCCGAGCGGCGGCGAATCACGGCGCTTGAACCCAACGCCAAATCACGAGGAGCGTCCGCGATTTTCGCCGGACGGCAAACGGTTGATCTGGACTTCGAAAGCGACTGATCCGACGCAAATCTGGATGTGCGATTTCGACTCCGGAAGCGGAGCGCTGGTTGGGAAACCACGGCAGCTAACAACAATTTCGAACGGCGCCGACGGCGGGATCTGGTCGCCGGACGGAAAGAACATCGTGTTCGTGTCGGCGGTCTATCCGGACTGCAAGGACGATGCCTGTAACAAGCAACGCGACGACGAGCTCAAGAAGAGCAAAGTGAAAGCGAAAATCTTCGTAAAGCTCTTTTATCGGCATTGGAACGCGTTCACCGAATTCAAGCGCAGCCATTTGTTTGTTCAGAATGTAGAGGCGGCGGGCGTGTCGCCCGCAGATTCGCGGCTGACGCAGCCGCCCCTACACCAAGAGCCGCGCGATCTCACGCCGGGTGATCACGATGTGCCGCCGTTCCATCTCGGCGGGCAGGACATGTATGCGATTTCGCCGGACGGCCAGGAGCTCGCTTACACCTCGAATATCGACGAAGTCGAAGCGACCAGCACGAACAACGAAATTTTCATCGTGGCGATGATGGGCGGTGCGCCCAGGAAAATTTCCACCAGTCCCGGTGCCGATTCGACGCCGCTCTATTCGCCGGACGGAAAATACATCGCGTGGAAGTCGCAAGCCCGCGCCGGCTTCGAAGCCGATAAGTGGCGGCTCTTCCTTTATGACCGCGCGAACGAACAGCTCCGGGATCGAACGAAAAACTTTGATCGTTCTGTTGGGAGCTTCGCATTCATGTCTGGCAAACCAGAGCCGCACGAAAAATATGTCACGCCGATTCTCTTTGCGGTCGAGGACCAGGGTAATTCGCCGGTTTTCTTCTGTCTC
>DATFXC010000061.1:0-9380 GCA_035258625.1 Candidatus Udaeobacter sp.
CGCGCCGACTTTTCATTCGCAAACGCGATCTCAAAGTTGCGCATCGCGATCCGCCGATATTTTCCGGAAAAAGCCCACGCGCAAACCCCGAGGAATTGGCCGAAAGCGAAAAGAACCGGCGGCGGCAGCGCGGCAACAATGGCTGAGCCGGCGCGATAGAGAACGTAAATGACAAAATCCAGCATTGCAGAGCGGGCAGTGTCCCGGGTGGCGCGGCAGGGTAGATTTGCCTGCAGCTTGCTTCAACCAATATAATGTCGCGGTGTCGCCGCCTGATAATCAGTTGAACGCCCTACAGCGAAAGCTTGAAGTCCGTGACGCGGAATTGAAAGAAGCGCATCAACACATCGCGGCACTTGAAGAAAAACTGCTGAAACTGAAAGAATACCAGCGTGAACTGAAGCGGCTGAAAGAGGAGCGGCGAAGTCTCCGCAAGTCCGCCGAACGCAGGGTGGGGCAGGTTTTACTCGCCCCTTATCGGCTTCCAACACGAGTGGCCAAAGCAGTCTGGAAAAGATTTCATGGGGAGCGGCAAAAGCGTGCGACTACAGAATACCAGAAGTGGTTTGAGCAGCATCGCGCCTGCGCGGAGGACTTGGAGCGCATGCGAGATGAGGCGCGTACCTTCGCGTCTCGGCCGCTGATTAGCATCATCACGCCTGTTTTCGATACGCCTGTGTCGCGGTTCGAAGAAGCGGTTCAATCAGTGTTGGCACAAGCATACGAAAACTGGGAGCTCCTGCTGATCGATGATGGATCAGCCGATCCTGATCTGCTCCGCATCCTGCCTCACCTTGCCGCGTGCGATCGGCGCATCACCCTGGCGAGTCTCGGAAAACACGGAGGTATTTCTGCTGCGTCGAATCGGGGACTCGAGCTCGCCAGCGGGGAATGGGTGACTTTGCTCGACCACGACGACGTTATCGAGCCGGATGCGCTGTTCCAAATCGTGAAACTTTTGCAGACTCATTGCAATGCCGATTTGATCTACACCGACGAAGACAAGCTCGGCGAAGAGGGATTCGAAGCGCCGGTGTTCAAACCGGATTGGTCGCCGGATTTCTTTCTCTCGTACAATTACATAGGTCATTTAACCGCGGTGCGCCACGGTTTGGTGCAGAAAGCAGGCGGGTTCCGTTCGGAATTCGATAGCGCACAAGATTACGATCTTTTCTTCCGCGTGATCGAGTTGACGAACCGAATTCATCACATTCCGCGGGTCCTGTATCATTGGCGGCGAAGCGAAAGCTCGAGTGCAATCAGTGTCCGGCAAAAGCGGGAACAGCTTGATGCCTCGCGCCGTGCGATTGAAGGTCATCTGAAGCGTCGCGGAACAGCGGCGTATGTTGCCGTCGACTGGCGCACTCACGCCTTTCGGGTCAGACGCGAACTGCCGGAACCGACAAAAATTTCCATTGTCATTCCGAATTCTCACGGTGACGAGGCGATTGAGCGATGTGTTGAAAGTCTGACGACTAAAACAGACTACCCGAATTACGAAATTTTCCTTGTCCGGAGCGGCAACTCCTGGGGGGCGTCAGATCGCTTGTCCCGTTTCCACCATCGTTTGCTGCAATTCCCGGGCGCGCCGAATGACTCAGCAGCCAAAAATCACGGAGCAAAGGAAAGTGATGCGCCATGGCTTCTTTTCCTCGACGACACGGTCGAAGTGGTCGATCCGGACTGGCTCACGATCATGGCGGAGCATGTCCAGCGACCTGAGGTCGGAGCGGTAGGCGCGCGTTTGTTGAACCCGAGCGGCACGGTTGAGCAGGCAGGAATTGTGGTGGGCGTGAACGGAACTGCACAGCCGGCCTTTTGGGGTTTCCCGGCAGAACATCCTGGGACGAATCGGCAGTTGCAGATAACTCGCAATTGCAGTGCAGTGTCGAGCGCATGCATGCTGATGCGGCGTGACGTTTTCGAGCAGGTCGGGGGATTTGATGAAAGCCTGCCGGGTCCGCTCGCCGACGTTGATTTCTGCCTTAAAATCGGACGCGCCGGTTATCTAATTGTTTACACTCCTTTTGCGAAGCTTTACTGGCATGGATCGCAAGCTGCTCAGGTGGACACCGGCGGTGAAGCGCTTTTACGGCACCGTTGGGCGGACAATTTGGAGCGCGATCCTTATTACAATCCAAATCTTTCTCGCGAGCGCGCCGATTTCTCGCTAGAACCGCCGTGTAAATAAAATGGGCAAGCGCGAAAATCTCTGGCAAGGCATCAACCCTGTCGCTCGAGAACTACTCAGCGCGCGCGATTATCGCACCGCATCTTTTGCGCAGGAGCTTGCGCAACGAGGTGTGGAAGCCGCTGAACTCGTATCCGCAGATAGGAAGCAGCGCGAGGTCAACGAAGCATGGATCCCCGGCGTGGAAGTTTTCGCGCGGAACATCTACCCGCAGCGGCATCGCGGATTCTTCGGCGAATTTGTACGGTGCGACGAAGGAGTTCTCGCGCGAATTGGCCTCTGGCCGAAGCAATGGTCGGCTGCACGGATGTTTGCGCACACTGCAAAAGGTTTCCACGTGCATCCGCCCAGCGTCCCCGAAGGCTCTGTCGCGACGGATTTGTTAAGCCGCATATTCGTCGATGAACCGGAAAATTATTCACTGCGCCGGTACGATGATGAGCAATGGGATGTGATGTTCTTTTTGCAAGGGAGAGTCGAGATGATTTTATGCGACATCCGGACAGGGTTACCTCGACGGGTGATGCGGTTCTTTATCGACGGTGATAATCATCGTAGCAACAACAATGCAGGCGTTGTGGTTCCGCCGGGCGTGGCGCACGCGATTCGCGCCGAGGGCTCAGAAGATGTGATCATGGTTTACGGAACGAGCACGACTTTTCATCCTGAATTCGAGGGACGCATCGGGAGCGACATCGAGAGTGCGGAGTTGCCGGAATCCTGGCGCGAATTCCTCAAGTGATCAGTGACGAGTGGCGAGTGGGGCCGGCTTGCCGCAATTGCTTTTCTTTTCAATCGTCACTTTGAGATGAAGCGCCGCTTCGATCCGGCTGTATTGGAAATGATGGATCGGCCGCAGCCGGTCTCGCCGGAGCTGGAGCGCGATCTCGAACGCATTCGACAACTCAATCGCTCGTTCGGCAGCTATCGTCTCGTTTTGCACTTCATTCGCCGCTGGATAAGGCCCGGCGCGCGAGTGCGCGTTGTCGACCTTGCCACGGGCTCGGGCGACATTCCGCGGTTGCTCGTCGATTTCGCGCGAAACATTGGCGCTCAGATCGACATCGATGCAGTCGATCGGCAATCTGCCACACTGGAAGTCGCGAGGAGTCTGAGCGCCGGATACCCGGAGATTTCCTACCGCGAAGCAAACATTCTGGCATGGGATCGCGCCCAAGGCTACGACGTCGCCCTTTGTTCGTTAGTTCTCCATCACTTCAGCGATGAAGATGCCGTCAGTGTCCTCCGGCGATGCTGTGAATTGTCGAGAAGATTTGTTCTGGTGTCGGATTTGCGACGAGGTTTTTTTCTCCAAACTGGCGTTTATCTTTTGACCGCACTGATTTTTCGCGAACCGATGACACGCTTCGACGCGCGACTTTCTGCCCAACGCGCATTTTCATTTTCCGAAATGCGCGACGTCGCGATCCGCGCCGGTTGGAAAAATTTCGGCCACAAAAAATTTCGATTCGCCCGGCAGGCAGTTTGGCTGGAGTAAAAATTCTCCATTGCGTAGCCACTGGATTTCGAATTGTCCTGAAAGCCCTTGAAACTTCATTTCCCGAGCGTACTGGACTGAACACCAAAAGCAGGAGCGTTTATGCCACTACTGAAACCTGATCCCACTTTTTATCCTTCGCCCCGGCTGGCAATGCAGGCACCTCCGGAAAAACACGCGTTTGTCGCCGCGTTAAATCCTCCCGGCAGCAAGGCGAATGACGCGCTGCTGGTTGTCGATGTTGATCCCGATTCGGCCACGTACGGGCAACGCGTGGGCGAGGTCAAGCTGCCAAAGTTTGGCGACGAGCTTCATCACTTCGGTTGGAACGCGTGCAGCTCGGCGCTCTGCCCGTACGCACCGCATCCGCACATCGAACGGCGTTATCTGGTTGTCCCCGGGATTCGCTCGTCGCGGATTCACATCATCGACACCAAGCCCGACCCGCGTAAACCGGTGATCGTCAAAATCATCGAGCCGGAGGAAGTTTTCACCCGGACGAACTACTCGCGCCCACACACCATTCACTGCGGACCGGAAGGGATTTACGTCAGTGCGCTTGGCACGCCGAACGGCGACGGCCCCGGCGGCATCTTCATGCTCGATTGCGAAACCTTCGAGGTCCTTGGGCAGTGGGAAGTGAACCGCGGCCCGCAATTTTTGCATTACGATTTTTGGTGGCACCTCGGGTTCGACACGCTGCTGAGCAGCGAATGGGGCACACCAAACATGATCGAAAACGGCGTCCAACCCGATCTCTTGTTAGGCGGTAAATACGGGCATCAAATGCATGTCTGGGATCTTCGCCGCCGACGACATCTTCAGGCGCTCGATCTAGGCAACGAGCAACAAATGGTCCTCGAGATGCGTCCCGCGCATGACCCGAGGAAAGCTTACGGCTTCGTCGGGGTGGCGGTTTCGCTGAAAAATCTATCGGCGTCAGTTTGGCTGTGGCATCGCGACAACGGCGCGTGGGACCTAAAGAAAGTGATCGAGATTCCGGCTGAACCTGCCGAGCCGGACAAACTGCCGGCAATGCTGAAGGATTTCAAAGCCGTGCCGCCGCTGGTGACGGACATCAACTTGTCGCTCGACGACAAATTTCTTTACGTTTCGTGCTGGGGGACAGGCGAATTTTTGCAGTACGACGTGTCCGATCCGTTTAATCCGAAAAAGACCGGCTCGGTGCGCATTGGTGGAATTGTGAATCGCACGCCGCATCCGAAGAACCCAGATCAATCGCTAGCCGGCGGCCCGCAAATGGTGGAAGTGAGCCGCGACGGAAAACGCATCTACTTCACCAACTCGCTTTATGCGGCATGGGATCAGCAATTTTATCCCGACGGTGTCGGCAGTTGGATGGTGAAACTTGATGCTGGTCGCAACGGCGGCATGGCGTTCGACAAAAACTTTTTCATCGAGAGCAACGATTATCGGGTTCACCAAGTTCGCCTCGAAGGCGGCGATTCCTCAAGCGATTCCTATTGTTTTCCGTGAACGAGCTCTGGCCGTGGCTGGCGGTCTTTGGGCTCGGTGTTTTTCACGGAATCAATCCTGCCATGGGCTGGCTATTTGCCGTCGCGCTCGGCCTGCAGGAGCAAAAGCGCGTAGCGGTGCTCCGGGCCTTACTTCCGATTGCGTTGGGACACGCGCTTTCTATTGGGATCATTATCGCTGCGGTTCTGCTGGCTCGCGTTAGCCTGCCGCATCGAACTCTAAAAATTGCCGCTGCAGCCATCCTCTTTGCCTTCGGGTTCTATCGTCTTGTGCGTTCGCGTCATCCTAACTGGGTCGGGATGCGCGTCGGTTTTGGCGATTTGACGCTTTGGTCGTTCGTCATGGCGTCGGCGCACGGAGCGGGCTTGATGCTCGTCCCGTTTTTTCTGCAATCACCGGCTGCGGCAGACTCGCATCACCATGACACTCACCAAATGCACGCGTGGGCATTCGCGAATTTTAGCGCGCCTTCTCTGCTCGCGGCTTCAGTCGTGGTTCACACGTTGGGTTATCTTCTAACGACCGCTCTGCTCGCGATTTTGATTTATGAAAAACTTGGCGTGGCGATATTGCGCCGCGCGTGGTTCAACATCGATCTCCTCTGGATGCTGGCGCTGATGTTCACTGCCGCATTTATCCTGATCTTTTGATTTGCGGCCGATGAACCTGAGGGAATTTCCTGATTCGCGCAGGGGGCTCAGTTGGATAAAGCTTGTCGTGTGAAGATTCTGACCACGATCGGGCAGGTGCGTGCGGAGCCCCGGCGCAACCAACGTGTCCTCGTGCCGACCATGGGTGCACTACACAAAGCGCACGGCGAGTTGCTCCGGGTGGCCCGCAAGGCGGCCGGGAACGCTGGCGAGGTCGCCATCAGCATCTTTGTGAATCCGCTTCAGTTTGAGCCGGGCAGCGATTACGAGCGATATCCGCGTCCGGAAAAAGCAGACGAAGATTTTTGCCGGAATGCGGGGGTCGATCTTTTATTTCGTCCGTCGGCCAGCGAGGTTTATGCGGCCGACCGCTCGACGTTCGTGGAAGAGACTTCATTATCGAGGACGCTGGAGGGCAAATCGCGCCCCGGACATCTTCGCGGGGTTTGCACGGTGGTGGCGAAGTTGTTCAACATCCTTGTGCCTGATGCGGCGGTGTTCGGCGAAAAAGACTTTCAGCAACTGGCGATCGTTCGACGCATGGTGCGCGATCTGAATTTCAACATCGACATCATCGCCGTGCCCACAGTGCGGGACGAAGACGGCCTGGCGTGCAGTTCGCGCAATCGTTATTTGAATGGCGAAGAACGCGAGCAGGCTACAGTGTTGTATAAGGCGCTTCAGGCGGCCGCAAATGCCGAAAGGAAATCGGCCGACGATATCGTCGCGCTCGTTCAGAGGGTCATCAGTGAAGCCCCGCTGGCGCGCATCGATTATGCGCAGCTTATCGATGCCGAAACATTGCAACCGCTTGAAATGGCTGGATCCAAGTCGGTGCTCGTGTTGGCGGTATTCTTCGGCAAGACCCGTTTGATCGACAACATGCGTTTGGCGTGAGTGACACAGGTACTGCTGGCTGCGAGAGCGTTGCAAGAAGCGGAATTCTGCAGTCTATGGCGGAGCGAAAGGAAGCCGCCAATCATCTGTGCCAGCAGCCGAGATTACCTGGGGTCACTGGTTTGGCAAAATTCAGGCTTGCCTAAACGCGCGGAATCGGATAGAACAAGCGACGGTCTGCATGAAGCAACTTCTCGCGGTTTGTTTCAGTCTTGCAGTTGCTGGCGCCCCGAAAGTCTTCGGGGACGAACAATCCACTTCTCCCTACGCGACCGCGGCGGATTTCGCGAAGTACGCGATGAAGCTACGCGAACAGGCCTTGCTGAAGGTGGAACCGCAGGTCCTTATCCCGACCAGTTCCCGTCCGGCGGTCCAGCGTTACGCATGGAAATTAAATATTGTCACGACCGTGTTCTGGGTGGGGGAAGAAGCCGGCGGAAACAATCCGGTGCCGAATTACCGAAGCTCATGGGACTTAGAATGGATGCGTAGCTATGGCGGGACGGACAACCCGGACCCCAGTGCGCGCCGGAATTATATACCTGTCACATTCGTTCCGAAGCAGAATCCGTTCTATTGCGCGTTGCCGTATAACGATGTCACGCACGGCCAATTCAAGCCCGAGGCCGCGCTCGTTATCCCGTGGTTCAAGCAATCCTATACCGGGTCTGGCCAGTCGGTCTGCCGTCATCGCTGGGTCGCCATTCGCAAAGGCAATCGCGTGTGTTACGCGCAATGGGAGGATTGCGGTCCGTTTCGCACGGACCATTTTCAATACGTTTTCGGCAATGAGCGTCCCAAACCGAACCTCAACCACGGAGCCGGATTGGATGTGTCCCCGGCGGTACGAGATTATTTGGGCCTGGCGCCGACTGATGTGACCGACTGGCAATTCGTAGAAGTGCGGGATGTGCCGCCTGGTCCCTGGCGAAGTTACGGCGACAATAATCATTTCGTCCTCGCGCGCCGGCAAAGCGAGCAGCGTGTTGCTGCTGGCGGTAGCGGCGCTGCGAAGAAGTAAGCGTTTATTTAGAGGCGAATGTGTAACCACGGCCCCCTGCGGGCCGTCTTTTGAATATCAGTTCGTGGGCTGGGACCGGCCACTTGCCCGGTGGCTACAGCGTTTGGGATGTTTTCATCTAACCGCCCGGAGAAGATGCCGGATTCGGAGATGGAGCGGTCTTAGCGGCAGTCTTTTCAGCGGGCTCCGCCTTCGGATGCGGTGTCACCGGCGTTGCCATGTCGAGCAATTCTGAAACGGTGACAAATTTGAAACCCTTGGACTCAAGTTCAGCGAGCGTAGAAGGCATCGCCTCGATCGTTCCGGGGTGAATGTCGTGGGACAAGACGATCGAGCCGGGCCGCGTTTCCTTGAGAATTCGATTGCGAACTACAGCCGGGCCGGGCCGTTTCCAATCGAGCGGATCAACATCCCAAAGGATGATGTCGTACCCAAATTGATCGTGTATCCATCGTTTTTCCCGTTCCGTGATTGATCCATAGGGCGGTCGAAGCAGGGTGGGCCGCTTGCCTGTGGCGCTCTTGATTGCATCATCGGTTCGCTGTAATTGGCTGCGAACACTTTCCAGCGACATCTTGCTCAGGTTTGGATGCGACCAGCTGTGGCTCGCGATCTCGTGTCCCTCCCGGGCAGCGCGCGCGACGATCTCTGGATGTTCCGCGACATTTTCGCCGATAACGAAGAATGTGGCCTTGATGTGGTGGGCGGCCAGTAAATCGAGCAATTTCGGTGTAAGCACCGCGCTCGGCCCATCATCAAAAGTCATCGCGATGTAGGGCTCACCGACGTGCACCGAATTGAACGTGATCGCCGGTTCCTTGGCAGGGGCTGGAGTTTTTTCTCGCGCCGTCTCCGCCGGTTTCACCGCAGGCTCGGCTCCGAGCGCAACTGTGGAAATGAACGTGGCTATGGAAGCCAACAGCAAACGATTCTTGGCCATTGTGCGTGAAAGTAAAAAACTGAACCGGTGTATCTAGCAGAGGTCGGCATTTACGCAACAGGCAGGCAACTTCGATTGTGCTCGCTAGAAAATTGACGATCACGTTACTTTTTTACCAGGTTCGGTGCGACGGCAAAACCAACAAGCGAGATGGGTGCGCTACCCAGGACACTACCACTTCCCGAAGCTTTAGGGCGTTGTGGCGAAACGACGATCCAATGACTTTGGGTTGACGCGATAGATCCAGTCGCGCGCGCGATCGCTGGATGAATTGATATCGTGTAAGATCGCGTCCACCCGGGCGCGATTTGGCGACAATTCGCAGACCGGATCAGTGTTTGCTGCATCGCCGGTCAGTAACGCCGCCTGACAACGGCAACCGCCGAAATCGATTTCGCGTTGCGGACAACTCCGGCATGGCTCCGGCATCCATTCCGTTCCACGGAATCGGTTGAAGCTTTCTGATTCCTGCCAAATCCAATCCAGATCGCGTGTTCTGACATTTTCGAAACGCAAATGGGGAATGGCTGACGACGCATTCGGGCAGGGGAGCACATCGCCGACGGCATTAACGGTGAGATAACGTCGCCCCCAGCCGTTGAGACACGGTTTGGGACGCCTCTCATGATAATCCGGCAGCACATAAAAGATGTCGATCTTGCCTGCGAGGCGCGCCTTGGCTGCGG
>DATFXC010000062.1:0-12624 GCA_035258625.1 Candidatus Udaeobacter sp.
CAGCATCATTGGGAGCTTTGAATGTTGATTTCGGGTTCGTATTCAGGACTTAATGAAGCGAACCTAAGCAGAACCGCTGCCCTACACAAATCCCGCTCAATGGTCGGGTGTACCGATTGCAATCCTAGGGCCTAACGAAGCGAGGCTAACAAAGGAAAAAAACCTGAGAGAGATTAAACACCCGTTCCGAAGTCCGCCTGTGTAACAGATCATCGCGTCTGTCGGTTTTACGCTTCCTATAAATCGCCCGCGTGCTCGTGCGTTTCGATCACATTCCCGGCGGCATCGTAAACACGAATGACGGCATTGTGCGCGCGGCTGTAATGCTGTGCGTATCCGATTGCATTACTGACAGCGTTTGGTCCGCCGTATAAGAGCCGACCGAAAGGCAGCACCTCGGAAATTAGATCGGCGCTGCGTTTATCTTTGCGCGGGCGGACTTCGTAAATGTACATGGAAGGCGGTTGGCATCAGATATCAGCAATCGAAAAAGCTCGACCCACATCAGCGATTCAGTCTAAGAATCGGGTATGAAGAAACAATTCATTCTTTTTTGTATGATGTTAGTCGCGCTTGCTCCGGTTTGCTTCGTTCTGGCCAGTCCGGCAAAGCCAGCTAAATCCGCTTCAAACGAAAAAGCGATAATTGATTTGGAAAAATCTGCGTGGGAATCGTACAAGAACAAACAAGCTGACGCGTTCAAGAAGCTTATGTCCCAGGATTACTGCGGCGCTTATGCTGACGCACTGAAAACCTTGGATATGGAAGTTGCCGATATGGCTAAGACGGATCTGCGCGACTATTCGTTGGCCGACATGAAAGTCGTCTTTCCCAGCGCTGACGTTGCCGTGACTAGGTACAAAACGACGATACAACAGACTTCCGAAGGCAAGGACATGTCTGGTACATATAACAGTGCGAGCGTTTGGGTGAAGAAGAGTGGAAAGTGGCTTGAGATTCTCCACACAGAAGTTAAGGCGCAGTAAAATTTCGCTGCAAAAATGGGTAAGACCTAACGCACCAGAGATAAGCCACGGCAGGGTGTCGTGGCAAACAGACTGAAGTCGTATCGCAATGGGGCCGTTGGCTTCATCGATTTGGTTAGGCGTTTCGTGGTTTAGGAGCAACTGCATATGCAGTCACAAGACCGAGCCCCAACGAAATTGCCGCGAACAGGCGCACCAACGCGGAACCGTGCGATGACCACCAGGCAAGAATGACTTCGGCAAACTGCCTGCCAACAAACAGTGTAAGGACACCGCCGAGGATGCGAAGAAAAATCGGCAGCCGAGAGGTGGACGCCGCCTGCAGCAGGACAATCCCAACGGCGACACGCACTGCTGCCGCAGCGTAGATAGCAGGAGAGGTCTGCATAAAACAGACAACGCCGGCAAAAACGTCTGGAGCTGCTAGACCGGTAGGGCCCTGCACAAGCAGCAGCAGCGAAATACAAAGCGTGAGGACGACGGTCATACGTGACGGGCTCATACGCCTAACTAGAGTTCTGCTTGGAAATTCCAGGCTGCGACAACGTACTGCGAGCCTTCTGTTTCCTTTATGAGGTGGAGCCCGACGTGCGCGTCATGCTTCTTGGAGAACTTCGCTTTGCAAACCAGCTCGGTATGAATTCCCGAGCCGATTGAATTTGCTGCAGGCTGCTCTTGCGGAGATATCGTGGTGGTCTTCGCCCTCAGTACGCTGTAAGCCTTAAAGTCGCCAAACTCTCTGGTTACTCGTTTGAAGTTCTCAGCCACCAGCTTGTTTTTCGATTCGCGCCACAACTCCAGACTGCCCTCCGGAAATTGTGACCGCATTGCGGGCGACAGGTAGAAAGAAAGGGCCTGCAGCGTAGCGATATCTTTTGATTTCCATGCGCCAAAATACTTGTCGAGAAACTGTTGACAGTCGGTTGGAACAGAGGCCGATGGCTCCTCCTTGCCCTTGGTACATGCAAGGAGAAGGACCAAAACAACAGCGAAAAATGCTGCGACATATCCACGGTTACTAAGCCCAGTTTTCTTCT
This sequence comes from Candidatus Udaeobacter sp., assembly GCA_035258625.1. Taxonomy (GTDB): domain Bacteria; phylum Verrucomicrobiota; class Verrucomicrobiia; order Chthoniobacterales; family UBA10450; genus Udaeobacter. The sequence goes on from DATFXC010000062.1 coordinate 2,024, forward strand.
TCGCCATAATACAGCTCACGGTCGCCTCCCGTTGTCTCAAGACTGTCTGACTAGAATTAGACTGCAATGTGCAATCTATTTCCGCCTCACAGACCAGTTTGCCGGAAAGCACTGCAAGGTGGCAAGTTTGCTTAAGCAAAGACGTGTTCCGGCGGCGTCTGGAGAGTGTGGAGCGCGAGAAAATTGAATCCGCCAGCTGGGTTACCGCATCTCATGAATGGATGGGTGACGTGTCGACAATCCCAGAAGCGGGACGGCGAAATCCCGGAAGCGACAAAACTCTATCGTCATCTGCTCCACAGGACTCCACTCAACCAGATGAACTCGAAGAAGTTATGAGTTTAGAAACAGCCCTGGTACGAGCTTTGCAGCGTCACGGAGCGATATGGTAGCCAATCGGAAAGGGCAAAAAAGCCTTTTGGGGGCCACCGGCTGCGAAGCTTACGAGGTCCGTCCCCACGAGAACGGGGAAGGCGTTGATCTAATCAGCGATCGGTTGCGATATGGCCCGATCTGGTATGCTGGGCCAGACGCGGTCCGTAACGCGGTCGCGTATGCGAAGTACCGTTCTCTCTCGCGCTCGCACCAGGCAAAGATCCGCGTGTTGGACGCCTCCGGCGCTGTAATCCAGACGCACTAATCCAACGGCGATTTTCGCCAGTGGCGAAGCGCAGTTCGGAACGGAGCGAAATGAAGATTTGTTTGTGCCGGAGTCACGGCAACAACCGCACGGGGCACAGAGATTCGTTTAAGCATTCTGCGCGATGACGGCGCCGTATTGAAAATTCGAAGGCCAGGACGCCGGAGACGCGCATAGAAATCGACATCGCAAATGTCGGTTCAACTGTCGATGAATTTCAGGCAATCGGCGAAGACCCGGCCAAATTCGCTGCGTTCGTAAACGCGCGCGGCGTGTCAGGCTGGCTACTACATAAAAATCAGGCGACGCCTGACTAGACAAATCTGAACGGTTTCCGTAGAGAACGCTTCACGTGGATGGATTGCTTGGCCAAGCTAGGTTCAACGCACAAACTTGGCTAAGCTGGAGTTAAGGGCGATCACCGTTTTTAGTGTTTCGCGGTGATCGCCCGACTTTTTCGGTGCATTCACAGCTTTCGATCTGCTTCGCTGAACGCAATCGTGCGTTCAACGTTGCCGCTCGAATCCAAAACACGAATCTGGTCTGAGCGGAAGCAGGCGCGGTTCTGCGCGTAGTCGATTGCGTGACCTTTCTCAAGGAACACAGGCTCGACGCCCACAGCCTCGAAAACTTTCCAGCCCCAACCGAGCGGTCTAATTTCAATTACCGTCATTGGTCACGGGCACAGTCGTCCTGAATGGCTACTAGATAAAACGTCACGGTTAACACCCTGACGTTCGAGTTCAACAAACGCGGTGAGCTTTTCGTCAGCGTGCACGATAAAGCGCCTTCCGTCGCCGCGGTGCGCATCAACAATCCAGAGTGTTCGCCCCTGAGAATCAACAGCCGAGAGACGCTCGAGCACAAGGGTGATTTCAAAGAGTGGTAGGTTTTGACTCGCATCGCGTCACATTTCCCGCTAACACGAATTTCCATTGATTTCCTCGTGAGCCAGACTCAACACTTTACGGAATCCGCCAGAGCAAAGATCGTCGCGGCGTCGATCTGATTTTGGATACGCTGCCATTCCGATTATGTTTGCAAGCGCTTGCAATCAGATTCGAGAAACGATCTACGGGGTCAATGGGCTCTCAAAGATCGGATCGACGATAAACGCTAGCAACGGAACCGCTTTCATGATAGCGCCGCAAATTCTAGTAACCGTCGCTCATCTATGCCATGTCGACAGCGATGTTACAAAGACTCGCCACCAACTATTCGCAGCGATTCGGAGTCCAGATATCGGACAGAGTATGGAAACCGCGACGTTTCTCGCAGAAGACACGCAAAAAGATATTGCCTTATTGCAACTCGCGATGCCTCGGTCAAACGCGTGCGTGACGTTAGAGACGAATCGGGTTCCAACGGGGACGCCGTGCGGTGCCCTAGGGTTCCCTTTACCATCGCTCGTATTCTCCCCAACCGGCAGGGCATTCAACCTTACTGAGCGCTTCCAATCTGCTAGCATATCGGCATATAGTACGGGCCACGGTGGTCTTCCGATTGGGCGATACGAGACGGATTCATTCAGCTACAAAGGTTCTTCCGGCTGTCCCGGATTCCTTGACGACGCTCGCGTTTTCGGAATGTGCGCTGGGTGTGCCACAGAGCAAACAACTACCCAGAATTTGGAAGCCCTAATTTCGATAGCCGTCTGGGTTCCTGCGCTGGACATTCGGGACTTTGCAAAGGCCAATGGCGTGGAGCTGTAAGCCCCCCGGATTTACGGCTTCCAGTTCCTTAAATGCAGTCAACTTCTGATCCGCATGCACGACGAAACGCTTTCCGTCACTGCGATGGGCGTCAACAATCCAGATTGTTCGCGCCTGAGAATCAATGGCTGAGACGCAGCCCCAACTCCAGCCACGTTTGCTCAGATGGTCAGCAAATTGATTTCCCAGTATTTCACGGGAAGCTAAGCACCGAATTTCTCGAACCTTAGGTCGGGCCGCCTGATACGGGCGATGAAGGCGGCGTAGAGTTGCAATTCGGGCAGTTGCCCTTGCCCTCGTAGACAGCTCCGCAGCGAAGGCACTGGGTAATAGTCGACATCTTTAGCACCCCTCCGCCACCAAATTTCGATTTTCGATTGCCGATTTCCGATCGGGCGAAAAGAGAAGTTTGATCACTACAGCCGCAGATGTGTGGAGCGGGCACTGTTTGAAGTTCCCTCGATCCGGGGGAGCGCCCGACCTGTCGCGGCTAAAAATAAGTCTGCAACCGGCGTATTGCGGCCGATGGCCCTCGCAGCATCAGGCTAGCGACAATCAGCGCACAGACAGATCCGAGAACCGCTGCGCAAATGACGTCGGACAAATAATGTGCGCCGATATACATCCTTGAGAACCCGATCAGGATCGGGATTGGGAGACACGCAAGCCCGACGCGGCGACGCGCGATAAGTAGAACGCCAAAGAAAGCGGTCGAAGCGCCGACGTGCCCAGATGGAAATGAATGGTATTTCGAACTGAAACGCGGCCCGCCCCAGCGTAGCTCGGTGTGTACGGATGGGCGCGGCCGGGGAATGGTGCGTTTAATCACAGTTCCTGCCACACCTGCCAGCATCATCGCTAACAGCATGGCCAGGAAAATCCGCGTCCACTCCTGGCTGCTTTGACGCCACGCCAATCCCAGGAGAACCAATCCTGCGGCCGTATGCGACGGCCAATCGCCAAATAAGCTGACGTAGCGCATGAAATTGCGCACAGCTGGGTTTTGATGCTGCATCATGAAGGCGCGTACGCTGTCGTCGAAATGAAATGACACTGCGATCGCCGTCGCCGCGATGGCGATCCCGATGAGCCAGTACAAAGCAGTGCCGCGCTTCACAAATAAGTTCCCGTCGGATTTACTGGACGCTATTTTGAGTTCCAGCGTGAAATCAATCAATTATGCGCTGCTGTTTTTTGGTAGCGTGGTTTTTCACATACTGGGCACATGGAGCTTGCCCCTTATCGATCGGGATGAGCCGCGGTTTGCCGAAGCTTCGCGCGAGATGATCGAGCGCGGCGACTACCTCGTGCCGTACTTCAATAGTCAGCTTCGACTCGATAAGCCTCCGCTCACCTACTGGGCACAGGTCGCGAGCTATCACATTTTTGGCGAAAACGATTTCGCCGCTCGCTTTCCTTCCGCAATCGCAGCGGCACTCACCGCGCTATCAATCCTTGCCTGGGGTCGCCGAATGGGAGGAGAAAAGCTCGGGTGGTGGGCAGCAATCATCTTCACGCTTTCGCTCCAAACCTTCGTTCACGCGAAAGCCGCCGTCGCCGACATGTGGCTAGTGCTATTCATGACACTTGCTCATTGGACTGGATACGAACTGATTCAACGCCCAACGCCCAACGCCCAACGTCCAACACCGAATTCAGAGCGAATAAACAAACCATCAAACATCAAACATCAAACATCTTTTTGGTGGTGGATGTTCTACCTGTCGCTCGCGCTTGGCTTTCTTGCCAAAGGCCCAATTGCCTGGACACCGCTGGCAACCGTCGCTGTCGTAATCATCTACACGCGAAATTGGCAGTCGGTCTGGTGCTTTAAATTTGTCCCTGGCATTTTGCTGACGATTGCCGTGGTCGCGCTCTGGGGAATTCCGGCGCTGATACAAACACACGGCGAATTCTTTTCCATCGGAATCGGACGACACGTCGTTGGACGGTCGTTCACGACGCTGGAAGGTCACGGCGCGAGTTCCCTCGGGATGTACCTGCTGCTATTACCCTTTTATTTCATAACAGTCTTTATCAGTTTCTTTCCGTGGTCGATTAAGTTGCCCTGGCTGGCAAAGGACTTGTGGCGCCATCGGGATAGCAGCGACAATTATTTGCTCAGCGGGATCGCTGTGGTTTTCATCATTTTCTCGCTGGTTAAGACGAAGTTGCCGCACTACACTCTGCCAGCGTTTCCGTTGCTTGGGCTTTTACTTGCGCGGCATTGGCAAACAGCGGCGGCGTCAATGCGCCGCTCGTTGTTCGCGAGCAGCGCCGTCGCCATCGCATGTGTCTGGATCGCAACTGCTCTGGTGGTTCCGCCTATTGTGGCGCGCTTTTCTCCCGCTTATCAGCTCTTTCAAGTGTCACGCCCGGCTTTGCAGTCGAACATGCAATTCGCAGCGGTCGAATTTCAGGAGCCAAGTCTGGTCTGGTATTTTCGCTCGCGCGTGAAAGGATTTCTCACGCTGCTGAACAAGCGTCGTGCTGTTGAGTTCATGAGCTCACCCGGTTCGCGTTTTATCGTTCTGCCAACGCCTATCGCCGGAACGCTGTTTGCGAACCCACCGCAAAGCTGGGGATTCTTTACAGTGAGCGGCTTTAATATCGCCAAAGGCAAACGCGTCGATCTCACGCTCGTGCTCAAGCCGGAGTGACTCATTTTAGGTTGAAGCGTTGAAGCGCCTCCTCCCTCTGTCATGTTGAGCGGGAGCCAAACATCTCTGATTGTTGGGTTGCGCGGCAGGCGAGCGCCCAGAAATAATCAGAGATTCGTCGCTTTGCTCAGAATGACAACGCACACGAACCCGTTTTAACGCTTCAACTTTTCTACGAACCGATGATCACATTTCTCGAAGGCAAACTGGTAAGCGCGTTGCCCACGCAGGCGACAGTCGATGTCGGCGGCGTGGGCTACGAAGTGTTCATTCCGCTTTCCAGCTACGACAAGCTGCCGGCTGTTGGACAACCGATTCGTATTCTCACGCATCTGGCCGTGCGCGAAGATGCGCACGTGCTCTATGGCTTCATGACGCTGGCTGAGCGCGATCTTTTCCGATTGCTGGTGAACAACGTGAGCGGCATCGGGCCGAAGCTCGGGCTCGCAGTACTCAGCGGAATGAGCGTGACCAGTTTCAAGGCTGCGGTAGTGAATTCGGATGTCGCGGCGATTTCGAAAATCAGCGGACTCGGGAAAAAGACCGCCGAGCGAATTGTTCTCGAATTAAAGGACAAGGTCGGCGTGGCTGCAGCATGGGAGGCAGTCAGCGCCGCCCGCGCGCCTACGCCAGAGGAGGAGCTGGCAAATGAGGCAGTGCTCGCGCTAATCGCGCTAGGCTACAGGCAACTCGATGCGCACAAGACCGTGCACGACTTACAACAGAAAGGCGAACCGAAATCAGCAGAAGAACTGGTGAAGCTCGCGCTAAAAAAGATGGCTGCAGGAAGATAGCTATCGATGGCGTCTCATAGAGACGCCCTACAATGTTCAGGGATTCGACGTTGGACGTCCGATGTTCGATGTTAAACGTTAAACAAGATGCTCGCCGTCGCCGAAGATCGTCTGCAAGCCATTCGGGCTGCTTTCCCCAAAGAGGGCCTCTTTGCCGAAAAAGAGTGGCTGCCGTCCCCCTATGCGTTTCCCATCGAAAAGAAATTTCTTGCCGATCTCGAGCAACTCGGGCATCGGCTGTTTGTTTTTCAGCGCGCTTGCAATCAGCTGTATCAGCTCAGTGTTAAAGGCAAACAGCCCGAGTGGGTAGCACGGTATCTCGACGCTGGTAAACCGAAGGAGCTGATTGAATTTTCGCGTCGCAAGGAAATCCGCGACGATTTGCCGAAAGTAATCCGGCCGGACCTCATCATTACTGAGAAAGGCTACATCATCGCCGAGATCGATTCAGTTCCCGGCGGGATTGGCCTGACCGGTTGGTTAAACCAGACGTATTCATCATTCGATATGGATATCATTGGCGGCGCGAACGGAATGCTGCAGGGATTTCGCGCAGTTGTACCAAATGGCGCTGATATAGTGATCTCGCAGGAATCGGCGACCTATCGGCCAGAGATGAAGTGGCTCGCCGCGCGATTAAATCAAACTGCAGACCTCAAACCTCAAGCCTCTCCCTGGCACGTAATGCCGGCAGAAAATTACGAACCGCACGACGGACGCGCAGTGTACCGGTTCTTCGAATTGTTCGATTTGCCAAATATTCCCGGAATCGAAAACGCGCTGCGGGCGAACGCAGAAGGCCGAATTACGATTACGCCGCCGGTCAAGCCGTATCTCGAAGAGAAAATGTGGTTCGCGCTTTTCTGGCTTCAGCCGCTGCGCGAATTTTGGCGACGCGAACTCGGCGACAAATATTTCATCCAATTACGGGAAGCGATTCCCTTCTCCTGGCTGCTTGACCCAACTCCCCTGCCGCAGCACGCCGTTATTCCCAGATTGGAAATTCACGACTGGCACGAGGCCGCGAAGTTCAGCCAGAAGGATCGCGATCTCCTATTGAAAGTAAGTGGCTTTTCGCCTCTCGGCTGGGGTAGCAGAGGCATCGCACTCGGAAGCGACCTCGCGCACGCTGAATGGGAAAAACGAATCGAGCACGCGCTCGCGACATTCGAATCATCGCCAACCATCCTACAACGCTTTCACAAGGGTCGCTTGTTCGGGCACCGTTATTGGGAGCCAGACTCCGGCGAGCTAAAAACGATGAAAGGCCGCGTTCGTTTGTGCCCGTACTATTTCGTTGAAGGCGATCGCGTGAAATTACGCGGCGCGCTCGCTACGATTGCTCCGGCGGACAAGAAATTTCTGCACGGCATGAGCGAGGCGATTCTCGTACCGTCGAAGAGCAATGCGAAATAGACTGCAAAACGAAGACAGCTGTCGTTGGCTTCGGATCCGCAGTCCGGCTGAATCCATCGTCACGAATCACCTTCTGCAACTCATCTTTGGCTTTTCATTCGGTAGCGCCTTGGCCGCGCAGGAGGCTTCAACACCAGCCATCAAGGGCACCGAACCATACGAAAGGCGTGACGACGAAAATCTTATACTAGGCGCCGATTAATGGAGGACACCTTCCCAAACTCAACGCCAAATACAAACTGCGCGTGACGGAGATAACGATTGCTCGCGGCGGATACGTTGGCGATCACAACCACGTCGGTCCTGGAATAAGGCAGATGACAGTCGGTGAGATGGAATACATCATGCCCTACAGAAGGTCACACACCGGGCCGGAGGTTATTTCTTTGAAGCAGGCGATGTGAGCCATCGGGTCCTCAACAAGTCCGGCGAAGAGTGCAAGCATCCGTTATTCGAGATCCTTCCGATCAACTTGACCGGCGCGTCTCTCATCCCTCCCAGAAATTAACGTCCTTGAGAAGCTTTTCCGGCGACTGGCGCAAACAGCAATCGCTGCGCGTAAGGGGCGTGCGCTCCCCAGGGTTACCTTTTCCGCATCATCCAGTGCAACGCTAGCGCGGGCACGAGAAAGAAAAATACGAGCACGACGCGTAGCTGGATGAAGAACAGTAAGACCAGTCTTCCGAATTCTTTCTCGTCGATTTTGAAGAAATGCGTCGCCCAGGATTCGCCCGTTTTCCAAAACAAGAGTATCACACCGAAATAAAACAGCGCGAAAATGAGGCCGATGATAAACGCAGCGAAGAAAAAGTTCCGGAAGAAAATAATTTTATCGCGGTCCATGCCGCGATATTATTTACTTCAGCGAAGCGAGATCAATCACAAATGGCTTCGCCGAGTTGATTTGTTGAGAGTCTAAGGGACGGCAGGCAGCCCGGCATTCGTTCGGCATTGGTCATTTGGGCTGCTTGTAGCGGTACGCAGTTTCAAGCGTGCAAATGTGTGGGGGTTGCCTCAGAAAAGAGGCATGATCACAAAAAATATTGGAATGCTGCTGCTCGCCATCTATCTGATTCTTGTCGGAATCACTACGCTCTTTCACTTTGCTATCGGAGCTGTCGTGATGGGAGTTTTGGCGCTCATCGCGGGCATTTTAATTTTGATCGGCAAATAGTGGGCTGCGCCCAATCTCTTTCTGTAGCCATCGCCCTGCGGGCGGTTAGCGAACAGTGGCGGAGGCGAAAATTGGACCAGCGCAGAGCGCCGTGGCTACAGGTGTGCGACCGTTGCCTTGTTCACAGTGCACCGACAGCGCCGGAGATCAGCAAGACCACGATGCTGAGTGAAATAAAAATCTGGATCATCGCCAGAACCTTCGCCCATCGCGCGAGCAGTGGCGCGTCGGTCGGCCCGAAGGTAGAACTTTGCGTAAACGAAACAAACAGGTAGTCGATAAAGCGCGGCCGCCATTGTGCACAGGCAAATTCCGGGCGCTCGTCGTGTGGAATCTGCATCTGCGGAAAAAGGAAACTCGTGCTGCCGAATTTCTTTAGCTTCTGTCGCAACGTCGGTCCGCCACCGTCCAGCCGCCAATACCAGAGCGCGAACACGATCACGTTTGTCAGCCAAAGCAGCCCGCCTGAGCGGAGCAATTGCAATGGGGATTCGCGGTGCGTCGGCAACAGGCGCACCAGCAGGGTTACTGAGCCCATGAGCGCCAGCGTTGTTATTCCATTAATGATGAACCCGAGAATACGATTGAGTGAATGTTTTCCCACGCGATGGCTCACCACAGTCGGCACGAGCAGAACGACGATTACAGTCGGCAACAACCAAATCGGGCCGACGACGACATTGCGTGGCAGCGCGAGATAAATTGTGCCGATTGCAAGAACTGCGGCTATCGCCTGTCCGCGCGGCTCTGGCTTGTCGACGTGCTCTGGCGAGCTCATTTAAATAGCTTATACCCAATTTCACGACCCGAGGCGAGAGAAGCTCTTATCGAGCACTGCTAGCTCGCGCGCTCGGAGCTCCAACATATAGTTCCCGTGTGTCAAACCGCGTTGGCTATATCCACATGGGTCCGCACAAGACGGGCACAAAATCGATCCAGTTCTTCCTGCAGGAAAACCGCGCGAAGTTGCTTGAGCATGGCTATTTCGTGCCAGAAAGTGGGAATAATCACGGGGGGCACCATACAATTGTTCGCCAACTCTGTGGGGAGGAGGTGCCGCACCATCACCGGCGGGCAGCAGCGAAATTTATCGAAGCACTCGGCGATACGAGATGCGAAGCAGTCATTATTTCTTCGGAAGCCTTGGAACGACTTTTGAGGAACAGAGACTATGCCAAGGCATTCTTCAAGACGGTCAGAAAGGTTAATCTAGAACCCAAGCTCGTCATTTTTGCACGCAACCAGCCGCAATTGATCAACTCGCGTTATGTGGAAGTGGTCAAGAGCTTCCGACGGTGCGAAGCATTTGAAGCTTTTGTTCACGCAGAAATCCATCATTCAACCTTCAGATACTCAGACTTAATGGCGCTGGCTGAAGGTTTCGATGCGAAACTGATCCCTCGACCGTTTACACGAGAGACGCTCGATCGAGGCGTGGTGGTTGATTTTCTCCAAACCATCGGGCTTGATCCCTCGAGGTTCGACGGCACGAACATCAGGCGCAACCGAACGGCAGGGCCATTTACCGTTAGCGTCGCTCGTGATGTCTTGCGTTTAACCGCCAGCTTAGGCCGACCACTGACGCTGTTGCAGGCTAGGCAATGTAAAAGGAAACTGACGGCTTACCTTCAGGAAAGAGGACTAGCCGTTACCGGGTACTGCGGGTTGAGTAGCGGGCTCGCTCGGCACATCGAAAAAGAGTGGCAGGAACCGTGGAAAGAGGTTTTCGCAGCAGATGTTGGCCGCGAGTTTGCGCCTAACGACTTTGAAATCACCGAGCCCGACGAGCACACGCAGCGGCGACGCCGCCAGGTTGTGGACGAAATCGTGGCGCTGACGAAAGAGATCATGGTGGATCCCATGCTAACGCCCGAATCGCCTTGAACGGAGTCTCGCGTTACCACTCTAGATTCCCGACAAGCAATTTGAATCATTGCTCGCAGCGACCACTCAACGCTACAATTCTCGCGTGACAACGCGTGTTTGCCATATCCACGTCGGCCCTCACAAAACGGGCACGACTTCGATCCAGTGGTTCCTGCAGGAGAACCGGGCGGAATTGCTGACGCATGGGTATTTCGTGCCCGAGAGCGAGACAAGACGCGGCGCTCACCATGCGCTGGTTGAGAAGCTGGCCGGGCTGGAGGTGGGAGAGCACCGAGAACCGTTGGTGGCCAAATCCATTGAGGCAATCGCTGAGACGCC
>DATFXC010000063.1:0-3615 GCA_035258625.1 Candidatus Udaeobacter sp.
CGACTTTCAACGAGGCGACTCTCTCGTCCGAAAATCTCCGTGCGACCGCGCGTTGGCGACACCAGGCCAAGAATAATCTTTAGCGTGGTGCTCTTGCCGGAGCCATTTGGTCCCAGCAGGCCGTACACCTCGCCCGGTTCGATGCGGAGGCTGAGATCCTTTACTGCGACAACCCCTCGAGTGGGATGGAAGGGAACAGAAAAAATTTTGGTTAATCCAAGAACAGCGACCGCCGAGTTAGTCATAGCGAATCTCAAAACCGCGGGTAGTGACCGGTTCGTTCAACCTATTCTCGGTTTGTTTGCGTATAAGTGAATGAAGTTCGCCTTGCGCGACCTGATCAAGAAACGCGCGCACTTCACCCTCTTCACCTGTAACCTGAAGCTCCACACGGCCGTCGGGCAGGTTGCGTACCCAGCCGGTCACGTCGAAGCCTTTGGCGATGTGGCGCACCGTGAAGCGAAATCCCACGCCTTGGACGTAACCTTCATAAAACACCTGAAGGGCAATCATCCGGCATCAGCACCAAGCATCGTCTATTTGTACGAATAGACGAGACAGAAACTGCCTTCCTGGCCCTCCACCAAGTCGACCACGGCAAAGTACTGACCGCTGTTTTGTGGCGCAAAGCCAGCCGCCGCTTTTTCCCCGTTGGTAAAATTTTCGGTCGTAAGTTGCTTTCCGGTTTCATCGTACACGCTGATGGCGACTTTTTTTAGCGGCTCCGCGGTGCCCACGGAAAACCAATACTGATTACCCGCATAAAGGTTCACCGCGATCAGGGCGTGATCGTTCGGTTTAAGCACGCCGCACGAATGTCCATCCCGAATCTTGAAACCGTCATTTGAAAATGCTCCCGCAAGTTCGAGTGCGTCTTTGCGCGCATTCACTTCAGCGTCCGTGTCTGCGCGGAGGATCACGCTCGTGCTCAGCACAGAAATCGACCCAAAAACGAGTAACCAACGTTTCATTTGGGCGGTTCTTTGCTCTCTATTTCCGTCATCAACTTGCCCACGGCATCGTTCACTTTTCGCACTTCATCCCGGCTCGGCGCCTTGCCCTCTGGAAATGAAACGAGTTTTTCAATTGCGCTCAGTTGTTCGCTCACATCTTTGACCAAAGGTTCCTGGCGCAATTCGGGCGAAATTTCATTAACCTTTGATTGCATGAAGTGAACCAGTGCCGGTTGCCGCAAGACTTTTGCGGCGCTCTCGTTGTAATTCTTCACAATTGCTCCGGTGACCACCTGCGTGCCGCGGATCCAGCCGCCAAGAGTTACCAGGATAACTAGGTCCTGATCGGCGTGCGATTGCATTGAGGATTTCACCTCGTTTTGCGTCGCTTCCAATTCTTCCTGCAGCGTGTCCCATTCGTTGTTCTCGGCAAATTCGTTGATGCTATTGCCGCGGCTGAGCAGTTGCTCGCTCACCCCCAGCGCCTTTCCGAGCTTCATGATATCCGAGCCGATATTTTTGACCTGCTGACTGTCCTTGGCTTCCACAGCGATGAATCCATCGGCAATTAAACCGCCAAGGTTCAGGGCGATCTGGGCCCGATCGCGAAACGTCGTCGGTATTGGCCCGCGGTATTGAGCCGGCCAGTTAATTTTCCCCGACTTGCCGAGCGCGGCGAAAAGCTCGCCCGGCGTCGGAACCGTAATCGAATCAGTTTTGGCAGCTTTTGCCAGTTGATCCGATGACAGACGTTGCGCTTGCTCGGCCGCCGCTGTGGAAATAGCAGCAACCAAGGCAACCGTCGCCAATGCAACCGAACGAATCATCGGCGAAGATTATGCGCGCCTCAGCCAAATTGCCAATCGGAATCTCTCACCGTCTTCGAGGACCGACGCGTCCGATTCTCTGCTTCAATTTTTAGCTCGCATATGGAAATGCACGATCCAAAGGTTCCCGCTCTGATTGAAGCAAGCGCAGCTTGACACATAGGCAAGGAATTTGCCTCGTGCGGCGAAACCTGTTCTAGTCCGCGCAGAAGCGTATGGGACACAGCAGCATTAGCCACGTTCACGGCCGCGAAATTTTGGATTCGCGCGGGAATCCGACAATCGAAGTCGATGTGCGGGTTGAAGGCGGCGCGCTCGGTCGAGCCGCCGTTCCAAGCGGGGCTAGCACAGGCGAACATGAAGCGCTGGAATTGCGCGACGACGACAAAAGCCGCTTTGGCGGCAAGGGCGTGAGAAAAGCCGTTGTTAACGTTAACCAGAAGATTGCACCGATTCTCAAAGGACTGGACGCGCGAGATCAGGCGAATATCGATAACAAACTGATTCAGCTCGACGGTACGCCGACCAAAAGAAACCTCGGTGCCAACGCGACGCTGGCCGTCTCACTGGCAGTCGCCCGCGCCGCCGCAGCAGCGGAGGACTTGCCGCTCTTTCGATATCTCGGCGGCTCTGAAGCGCGAGTGCTTCCGGTGCCAATGATGAACATCCTGAACGGCGGGGCGCACTCGGATGCGCCGATCGATTTTCAAGAATTCATGATCGTGCCGCGGGGCGCGTCGAGTTTTTCGGAAGCGTTGCGTTATGGTACGGAGGTCTATCACACGCTCAAATCTGTGCTAAAAGGGCGACATCTTTCCACAGCAATCGGCGACGAGGGCGGATTCGCGCCCCAACTCAATTCGGCCGAAGACGCTCTTGAATCGATTTCAGCAGCCGTCGAGAAGGCCGGTTACAGGCTAGGCGAGCAAATCTTTATCGCGCTCGATCCCGCTGCATCGGAATTCTATGACTGCGAAGAAAAAGCTTACGTTTTCGAAAAATCTGATGGTTCAAAAAAGACCGCTGAAGAATTGGTTGATTACTACGCCGAGCTTTGCGCGCGCTTTCCGATCATCTCCATCGAGGACGGTTGCGCGGAGGACGATTGGGATGGCTGGAAAAAATTGACAAACAAACTCGGAACTAAGATCCAATTGGTCGGCGACGATCTCTTTGTCACGAATGTGAAATTTCTCCGAAGAGGAATAGCCGAACACGTGGCGAATTCCATTTTGATCAAGGTAAATCAGATCGGCACGCTGACGGAAACCCTGGCGACGATCGATCTGGCAAAGGAGAACCGCTACACGACTGTGATCAGTCATCGGTCGGGTGAAACCGAAGACACGACCATTGCCGATATCGCGGTAGCGACCAACGCCGGACAGATCAAAACCGGTGCGCCATGCCGAAGTGATCGTGTCGTTAAGTACAACCAGCTGTTGCGGATCGAAGAAGAACTTGGTGACAAAGCCGTGTACGGCGCTACAATCCGCTGAAGTGGAGCACGGATACACTGATTTCCGCGCGCGTCGCGAAGCCTCCGTCTGGCAGCGATTGAACCGGGTTCTCCTCGTTCTGCTGATCATCGCGATCTGGCTTGTGATCGTGAGCCTGTTTGTGCCGCCGTACAAAAAATTGATGCAGAGCCGCACGGAGATCGACAACCTCCAGCAACAGGTTAACGAGCAACAAAGTTTGCTGGCGCGCCAGACTCGCGAGGTCAATTTGCTCAGGACAGACGTGAGTTATTTGGAAACGATCGCGCGGGATCGCCTCGATCTGATGAAGGAAGGCGAAACAATTTTTCGCCTCGAAACCGCGCGCGCCAAGCC
>DATFXC010000064.1:0-7766 GCA_035258625.1 Candidatus Udaeobacter sp.
ATCATATTGTCGATCGCGATTCTTGGAACCGCGTGGAGCGCGTACCAAGCAGCGCTTTGGAACGGAATTCAAACGTTTCGCCTGGCAGAGGTGGCCGCTTCGAGCCGGGCAGCGATGGAAAAGCACTTGTTTACCGAGCAGTAATTTACTCTTGGATGGAATTCAAGTTCTGCACATTGTTGACCATCTCGTCGAAGGCAGGACAAAGATCGTCGAGTTTTACGTCAGCCGAATCCGGCCTGAGCTGCGCGCCGCCGTGGAGGCTTGGATAGCGCTAAAGCCCCTGGAGAACCCGAACACGCCCGCACATCCACTTGTGATGCCGGAATACACCCGGCGCGTACTTGATCCGAGCCGAACCGAAGTGCACAGGCTCGAGGAGGACGCGGAACATCAGCTCCGCATGGCGAACGTAGCGAACCAAACGTCCGACCGATATGTTTTGTTCACTGTACTGCTCGCTTCGGTTCTGTTTTTCACCGGAATCGCAGGAAAGTTCGATCTCGGCAAGGCAAGGGCCACGCTGCTGGTGTTTGCTGCCATCGTGCTGGCCTCAGTGGCTGTCCTACTGTTTGCGACTCCGGTCGCCAGGGCTTGAAGCGAGTGTGAATCCTGGATGGGTTCGGCGGATTCAATGACGGTTTTCACTCGACTTGCCGATTTTTCGTGAAAAACATCGACATCGATTCGAGCGACATGATAGCCTCGGTGGCTTAAACCAACAAATCTATGCTGCACATCATCTGGTACATAATCGTCGGTTTCATCGTCGGCTTGATCGCACGGTCCATCATGCCTGGCGCGCAACATCTCGGTTTCATAATGACGACGCTCCTCGGGATCGGTGGCTCGATTCTCGGCGGATTGATCGGCCGTTTGTTTTCCAAACCGGAGCCAGGGTCAACATTTCATCCGGCCGGTTTTATCATGTCGATCATCGGCGCGATCATTCTGCTCTTTATCTGGATAAAATTCGTGGTTTGACGAAGGCGTTCGCATTCCTCGACTTCGTTCCAAACAAAGAGGCAGACAGTACGTCTCATTTTTTTCGGCGGAGATACCCTACGCTTGGCGTCTTCTCATTCGGTAAGACCAAAGCCCCATTGCTGAAATGGTTTGCTTTTTCCAAGCTCTGCCAGTTAAGAATTTTCAGCGTATGAACAAGTACATCGCAGAATTCATCGGAACATTCTTTCTTGTGGTGACCATTGGCTGCACGGTAATCGGCGCGGGTACGGGGGTTATCGCGCCAATGGCGATCGGCGCCGCGCTGATGGTAATGGTTTACGCCGGCGGCCACATCTCCGGCGGACATTACAACCCGGCGGTGACACTCGGTATTTTGATCCGCGATAAAGTGCAACCAGCGGACGTGCTGCCATACATGGTGGCGCAGTTCGCCGGCGCCGCTGTCGCAGCGCTGATCGTGAGTAAGGTCCTCCGTGCCGGTGTCGCCGTCACTCCGATCACGCCGCACGTTGGTCCGGCGCTGCTGGCGGAGTTTCTTTTTACGTTCGCGCTCGTGTATGTGGTGTTGAATGCTGCCACGGCCGAAGGCACGTCAGGAAATTCATTTTACGGCCTGGCCATCGGCATGACGGTGATGACCGGCGCGTTTGCAGTCGGCGATATTTCTGGTGGCGCGTTCAATCCCGCAGTTGCTCTGGGCATCTGCATTCTCGGCATCTCCGATTGGGGCAACATCTGGATTTATCTCCTGGCGAACTTCGTCGCCGGCGTAATCGCAGCAGTGATCTTCCAGCTGATTAATCCGCCAATGCAAACTACGCCGATCGCAACAGAGGAGCCGCCTTACGAAACACCCGATTGAAAACTCAACCAACAACTGCGGAGAGAATATGAACCAAACCAAAACCATTGCACTGATATCTGTGATCTGCGCTTGCGTTGCCGCTTCATCTTTGAATGCGGCTACGATTCCCGCTGGAACAACATTGACCGTAAGCGCTGTTAGTGCGTTCAGCTCGAAGACCGTGGTAGGCAGAAGCTTCGAGGCGAAACTCGCTCAGGACGTCTCCGTCAAGGGACACGTGCTGTTGAAAGCTGGAAGCAAAGCATTCGGAAAGATCGCGTCATCTCGTTACAATCCGCGGAAAAACGAACCGCTCACAGTGGAACTCACATCCGTTTCGGTAAACGGCCGCAACGTCGCGGTGAAGACCAATGCCTTTCAGCCGGGTAGCCCGACGGTCACAGCGCGACAGGCGCGCTATGGACATACCGCCGGGACACTGATGATTACCCCGGGAACTTTAATGCAGTTCCAGCTTCTCCAATCAGTGACGTTGTAGCCGCTGCCGATTCGAGCTCGGCGGTCTCAACGCGACGCTTGAGCAACAGTCGTCGTCGGCTTTGAGCTGCTTCTGATTCCAAGATGCAGACGCAGGATCCGGTCAAGCTCCGCGATCGTTTGCGGCAGTTGGCACGACCCGTGCGGGCCGGGAACGATCGTCTCGGATTGCGCGCCATCGAGGTGAGAGCTCCAGTAAGCCACGACACCATCACTGCAGTTCGGGCAGTGGTCTTTTCCGCGATCGCCGATGATTGAGTGATAGGGAACTTTGATCGGCACGCTGTTGATTACCGGCAACGCCGGGCTTGAAGGCTTCAGGCCGGTGATACTGTTGGGCAGACGTTTGGAACTTCCCGTGATTTGCGCGAGCTCCGTGCCGGTGAGCGAGTCCATCATGACTGCAGTCAGTCTGGCTGGGAGAGTGATTAAACTGATTCCGATTTTTCCAATTCCATTGCTGGCCAGGTCGCTCCCCCGATGCGGAGTACAAATGAAGACAACGCGCTTGATCCGGGGATTCGCGCGAAATGTTGTTGCGCGAACAATCAAACTATCCTTGGAATTTTCCTTGAAAACTCTGTTAGCAACTTGCCCCAAACTCTTATCCCACATTGCTTCAGTCACCGTAACCACCTGGTCGTGAGTGAGCATCCCACCCATGCTGTGACCGACCACTACGTACGGCTTGTGGTTCGGATAAAGTTGGTCGGCTTTGGCTAATTCCTGCCGCAGTCGCAGCGCGGAATAGAGGATCGGATTGCCAGTTGGATACGCAAAGACCCAGAATTGGTAATGCTTGCGGATCTCCGGATCCGCTTGGAGTCCATTGATCGTTTTCACCCAGTCGAATGGTGTTGAGAAAAGGCCGTGCACAAACACCAGGGGAATTCGGTCCGGGTCGTACGGCTGGAGGAAATAAAGCCCTGTCGGAGCCGGATAGTTGCTGTTTTTAAGTCCGCCAAGGAATCCCACAAACATCAGACTGGCCGGCGGCGGATAGTAACTGAGTGGCGCCGAAAAATTCGCGTTAAGAGGACGCACTTTTCCGTCAACGGTAGCCGTCAGTTGCTTTGCCGGACGGCGCAGCGCGAGCGTCGCGTTTTTCGCGTTGAAATTGAGCGTGGCCGTGACCGGCGCGGTGATCCCCCTCATCGGCGCGAACTTCTCGGGTGGATCAACCTTTCGCACCCCTACCAGCGCGCCGCCCACACCTTCGTTAGTGTTTTCCTTCCTGATCAGTTTTTCTTTGATCGCATCTGCGGGCACAAACGAGGTGAAGTAGTTCGGCGCCCACACGGCATTACTCGCGGGCTCCAGCCGTAGACGATACGTGGTGTTGTTTCCCGCCAGCGTCAGCGGCTGGTTCCACAAGCGTCCTCCTTCACTCGAGCGCAGCAGAACTGTCAGTTCACCGCACGCCGCGTTGTAGGTTTCACAGGCTGGCGTCCCGATGCCGCTCCCGAGCAATGGAGCGGTCATTGCGGCGGCTTGTAAATAATCCGCTGCTCGCTTTTCAACTGGAACGTTTGCGGAGCGCGCCTCGCGCATGATGCTCGCGGTCGGGGCATATTCGGGACCGCGTGCAGTCTGCGGCGCGGTCGCACAGCTTGCGAAAAAAGCGAGACACGTGACAGCGGCGATGACACGAATGGATACTTTCGCGTTTTCAGGCCTCATAAACTTCTATGGTTGGCGATAATAGCGAAGAAGTATTCTGCGCGCAGCAAATTTCCAATAAGACTTTAGGGTTATGTCGGCATGGTCGGGAACCTCGCGTCAGGAATCTTCCGGCTTTGCACTGGAATAGATCGAAACCAGCCGGGCGATCAGGACCGCCACGTAAAGCAGACCGGTCATGGCCTCCATCGCCGCAAGCCAGCGCGCAGCCCGTGAAACCGGAGTGATGTCGCCGTAACCGACGGTGCTCAGAGTGATGAAGCTGAAATAAAATCCAGTGAACCCGTTCATCGATTGCGCGCCACGATTCGTGTTGAAAGAAAAGGCTCCGCCAGGCGTCAACTGGTCCACCAGCCAGTACGCGACCGTCCACATCAAGCCCAGCATCAGGTAAGCCGAGATGCTGGCACAGAGCACTTCCACATTCACCACAGGCGCACGCAGAATGAAGTACAGCAGATGCCCGATCACAAACGCCAACAGCACGAGTGCGCAGACGAGAAAAACGGCAGGGTGAACCAGGTCCGGCCGGAGCTGATTGACCCACCTCGCAGTGATGGCTGGAATCGCGAGCACGAGTGCAATGGTGAGGCTGCGCTTCCGGCTGGCTACAGCAAACACCGCAGCGAGCAGGACCAACGAAAACAACGTTGATAGAATGAGATGGCCGCCTTCGAGTTCTTCAACGAAAGGCGCAGCGATCAGGAGAGCGGCGAGCACAATGAGAAGTTGCACAGTGGAGAAGCGACCGAGTCCGAGTCGTCGCATCACTTGCTTCGTCGACTGTCTCCGATGCGTGGCGTCCTTCATTCAGTTTCCGACGAGTGTTTGCTGCAAAACCAGGTTGCCCAGCCACAGCTGCAGGAACACCCCGACAGAAGTTCTGGCCTCACTGCTTCCTGGATTGTTCGCGCACATGGATGTGCCAGCCTTGATTTAAAATGCTCCCGGCACCGGCCCACCCATCGGTCCCCACACTCCTTCGCCGCCTTCCCATAGACTCCATTCCATCGCCGCGTCCTGATACATCTCGGCGTCCTGGAGATCTTCCCTGGCGAGCTTCTTGTCAGCGCGGAGCTGTTGATAGGCCTGGTACTCTTTGGGTCCACCGACGTATGCCTGGTTGTGAGCCGGGTCCGGGAAGATGTAATACGTTTTCTTGCCCTTTTTGATCATGGTCACCTGCCCTGCCGGAAGATTTTGGAGCTTTTGCTTTTGGGCGGCCGTTTTCGGAGTGATGACTTTGAATCCGGAGGCCACAAGCATGCTCTCTTTGTTTTGCGTGGTGCCCTGCGTGCTGGCGCAGCTGATTAACAGTGCTGCGCAGCCGGCGGCGATACTGCTGAGGAAAAGAGGTGTTGTTGATTTCATAGATGGTAATCTGCCGTTCGTACTGAATTCGTCGAATCTTTGCAACCCTCTAACAAAGGCAGAAGTATAAAGGAAGAATTAAGAAGTGTCTTTTGAGCGCTTTAAGATCGTGACGAAAATCGCGATTAGTTCGTCACATTCCTGGCACAAACCTAAGAGGTTTTCGGCCGGGACGATCTCGCCGTCAACGAGCAGCTCAAGCCAGTAGGCGGTCTCTTCCAGCTCACGAAGCGAGTCGCCGCATTTCGAGATGAATTCATTCGTTCGCCTCCCGGCTCACTCCCGCTACCCTCGCGGCGTTACCGTGCATGTCGCTCGTCCCCGCCCGCTCCATTCCGCTTTGCTGCGTCCGCGATACGCCTCCCGATAATTTGCTCCAACCGACGTGCCAGAGCGCAGCAACTGTTTTCCAAGAAACTGCGCTTCCGCGGTTTTCGGTATTACTGAAAAAATTCCAATGATGCTCAGCGCAAATTGTTTCGTCCGCTCTCGCAAATCTCTTTCTTCATTCTGCATCTAGTCCTTTCTTAATTTATCCTTCTTACTTCTTACTTCCCAGGTACTTCATTTGCCTAGTACCAGCTTCGCGGCTGTCATCCGGCCGCTCTTCAATCAATTCCTCAGCTGGCACAGTGTGAAAGGAAACAACTGCCCAATCCGCTTCGGCGTCGATTACCGGGCGATGCCAAACGTTCGTCGGGATTGAAATCCAGCGCCGTTCCAACGCCGCGTCAGGATCGCTGACCAAAACATTCGATTGCCAGTTTCCCGGCTCTCCGGTTTGCAGATCGCCGCTGCCTTCAAACGACATCATGCGTTGATGACTGTTCGGGTGCCGTTCCGCGCCTGTGTCCGCGCCCGCGCGCAAAACAAATACCCACACCGATCGGATCTCAGGCGGTAGTGTCGTTGCGAGAAGGTCCAACGGAAACGACTCCCAACTCATGAGCGCATCTTTTTTACGAGCCAGTTCCTCGCGAACGCGCATCACGACAGAGCGAATGTGTTCCCGCACGCCTTCCGATCGTAAGGCTGTATCGAGCGCTTCAAGCCGCGAACGTTCCTCTTTCGTCATTTCGTGTATTCTTAACGCTTATTTTTTAATCATCTTTATGAAACAGCTCGCGCTCATTAAATTTCTGTCCGCTGCAACCATCGTCTGTGCCGCAGATGTTCCCATTACGCAAGACGAACTCATCCGGCGCACTCAGGAGCTTTACGACGCGCTCGTGCCCGGCAAACAAGAGCCGTGGAAGAAATATTTCGCCGACGACTGCATCTTCGCCGACGAGAAAGGACGCGTTTTCGACAAACCGAAGCTGATCGCCGATATCACACCGCTGCCGGCCGGATATTCCGGAACGATTAAGATTGAGAACGCTCAGAGCCGAATCATTGGGAACACCGCCGTACTCAGTTACGACCTCGACGAAAAGGAGACAATCTTTGGACAAAATCTCAAGGCGCGTTATCACATCACTGACACCTGGCTTCAGCGCAACGGCAATTGGCAGATCATCGCCAGCCAGGCACATCGTTACTATGAAGATCCTGCGGTAGGAAAGGCGGATCCGAAAAAATTTGCGGACTTCATCGGCACGTACGAACTGGCGCCTGGCCAAACAAGATCGGTCATTGGTGAAGGCGATAGGCTATTTGTTGAACGGAAGGGCAAAAGGGAACAACTGCTGCCGGAAACAGCAGAGCTTTTCTTCCGCAAAGGGATCGAAGGCCGAATTCTTTTCCGCTACGCTGCCAACGGTAAAGTAGATGCGCTGATCGACAGGAGAAACAACGAAGACGTCGTGTGGAAGAAGACTCGTTAGCCGACCTATCATTCGCGATCGGCGAATGGAGCGAATGGGATGAGCGACATGGCCGGTTGCGCCGCGAGGGTAGCGGTCGAGCGCAGCCTGAGCTGCCGAGATACAAACAACGAAGACGTCATCTGGCGCAAAACGAACTAATTCGCGACCCGATTGCTTTCTTTCCCTGGCCTTTTGGTTTTCCCGATCAGTTTTTTCCCTATTTCGCCGCAATGAGCACGATCTTCCCCAACGCTCCTGATTCCATCACAGCGTGATGCGCCTGGGCCGCTTCAGCCAACGGAAATTCTTTGCCGATCACCGGACGCAATGTCCCGTTTTCAAGGCCGGCCACGAGCGCGGCGTGAATGCTCGCCAGCTCTGTTGGTGGCGTGTTCGGCAACATCATTCCGCGAATATCAGCATCGCGCTGCATCGTGTTACGCGGATCGATTTCCACGCGGCCGCGGCTCCCGATGACCACGACGCGCCCGCCTTTCGCGAGAATCGTCAGATCGTTCCCGAGATTCACGTTCGCCAGCATTTCCACGACCACGTCAACGCCGCGTCCGCGGGTCGCGTTCATGATCTGGGTGAAA
>DATFXC010000065.1:0-7579 GCA_035258625.1 Candidatus Udaeobacter sp.
ATCGCTGAGCAATGATTGTGCTCTCACGGTGGTTCAGAGTTTTTAGGACTACATGGAGCTGGTCGGAAAAATCCTTATCGTCGAGCAATTGAAACGGCGTTTGTGCACGCTCGTCTGGAATGGTTTCGCCGAATTCGGTGATGTCATCGTCGCCCACAGCGGCGTCGAGTGATTCCGGGCGTAACCCAATACTTCTCAACCGGACGATTTTTTCGTCGGGAATTCCGAGTTCTTCGCCGATCTCTTCCTCGGTGGCTTCGCGGCCGAGATCGTTGCTCAGTTGCGCTGACACACGTTGCATCCTCCGAATCTTATCGACTATCTGAGCCGGTAACCGGATCGTCCTAGTCTGGTTTGCGAGTGCGCGCTTGATTGTCTGCTTGATCCACCAACATGCATACGTGCTGAACTTCGCGCCGTTTCGTGGATCGAAGCGTTCAACTGCTTTCACTAATCCGATGTTTCCTTCCGACACCAGGTCAAGCAAAGGCAGACCGAGATTGACGTAATCGCACGCGATGGCGACGACCAATCGCAGATTGGCGCGGATCATCCTTTGGCGCGCAGCCGCATCGCCTCTCTGGATTTTGCGGCCCAGCTTGATCTCTTCATCCGCCGTCAACAGCGGAATTCGCGCGATTTCATGCAAATATTTGTCTAGCGCGGCGTCGGTCCCATTCATGCCGCGACTTTAGCGGCGCGGGCGAGTTCGCCGCCAGTGCGCAGTCGTGAGATTTTCAGCTAAGGCGCGGGAGGTGATCTGCGCTACCTCCTTTGGGAGATTATAAAAACCAAGAAAATTATCGCGCGTTCGTGAGCGCCCAGAGAGACGGCGCTGTGGACAGCGCACACTACAGCGCGTGCGAAAACCGCTATCCCGCGCCGCCCATGCGTGTTGCGTTGACGAATTCTTCCGTGTGATGATCGATCTGGCGCCCACTGCGTCCGCGGCTCTTGTGAATGTATAGCGCCCTTGGTTCGACTTTGCCTGCAGACCCCGGCGGCAGGCTGATTTCGTATTTTACTGATTGCCGATGGTCCGCCAGTTGCAGGTCGGGGCGATAGACGCTGTCAAATTTCCAAAGCATGCGAAGGAAATTGGTTTGGCCGCGAAGCAAGTGTCGCACAACGATTCCTGCGCACTGCCGCATCGCCGCCCAGCCAAGATGTTTACGGGAGAGCACGCGCTGAGTCTCGACGAGCTCTTTGTAAAATTCCGGGAGCGGTAACTTTGTCGGCAACACCGCATGTTGAATGTCAAAAAGGCGGTAATCGCGCGTGGTGAGGCGGCGTGATTCGGTGTGCCACGTTTCGGTCCCTGGATAGGGCGTGTTGATGCTGATATTAACGACCTCGGGAATTTCCAGACACCAATCGCGCACCACCTTGAAGCGTTCGCGGTCCCACGACGGATCGGCTATGATGTTGACGGCCACGGTAATGTCCAGCGAGCGCGCGTATTTCAACGCCTCAAAATTCTTCGAGAGCGTGACGCGTTTGCGAAAGCGTTTCAATCCCTCCTCATCAATCGCTTCAAGGCCAAGAAACATGGTATTTAGACCGAGCCGTTTCCAGAGCTGGAACACTTCCTTGTTCCGCAACAGCACATCACCGCGCGTCTCGAGATAATAGCGTTTGCGGATGCCGCGGCGCGCCAACGCTTCGCCGATCTGCATGCCATGCTCGCCTTGGATGAACGCAACGTCGTCCACGATGAAAATGCCGGGCTCTCGAATTTGCGCCAGCTCTTCGACTACGCGCTCGGGCGTTTTGACACGGTAGTTGCGTCCGTAGAAGGTCCACGCGCTGCAAAACACGCAATCCCACGGGCAGCCTCTGCTGAATTCAATGGAAGCGGCGGGGTCGAGCTGGCCGATAAAATATTTCCTGCGATTCCGCGCCAGATGGCGAGCGGGCAATACATCATCCAGCGACTTGACGAATGCCGGCGGCGGTCCGCGGTGATCGAGCGTCACACAGCCTGGCACCTCTTTGAGGTCATGCCCATTTTTCTCGAACGCATCGAGCAGCTCAATGATTGCTGTTTCACCTTCTCCGGTCAGCACGCAATCCACAGCGCCTGCGCCGTGACGCAAGATTTCCTCGGGAATAAACGAGACGCTATGGCCGCCAACGCAGATAAACGCGTCCGGCAACAAGGCGCGCGTCGCGTGTCCCAGATCAATAATTTCGGGAACGTTTGCAAGGTAATTCCCGCAGAATGCGATCACCTCCGGTCGCCAGCGTTGAACTAACCTGAAGAAGTCCCGGTGCGATTCGCATTGCAAGTCGATTAACCGCACCGAGTGTCCTGAGCGTTCAGCGGCTGCGGCCACGAGCTCAAGTCCCAGCGGCTCGAGCCGAAGATAAATCTTCGAATACATCAGACAACTGGGATGGACCGCCAGGAATCTCATTTATTCACGACAGGCAGAACTCTGTTCACTGCTTTGAACCTTTTTCTTTGCAAAAAAGCAGACAGCAAAACTTCTGTCCATTGTTCGCATGGCATTACGGATGCGCGCGTATATTTCGAAGCCGCGCAACGACGGCGAGACGTTAAAAGAGGGTTACTGGATGAGTCCGCTGGGATTCTTATGTTACAGCAGGAAGGAAAATCTTTATGGCTGAAGAATCCAGCGAACTTGAAGGACCTGATTTTGAAAAAGGCGTAGAGACCCAGAAGGTGGCTGATGGAGGAATGCTCCTAGGCCACGCGTTTGGCGAAGCGGTTCTTGTGGCGAGACGCGGCGATGAGTTTTTTGGCATTGGCGCGACGTGTACGCATTACGGGGGGCCATTGGCAAAAGGTTTGATGGTCGACTGCACGGTGCGTTGCCCTTGGCACCACGCACGGTTCGATCTGCGCACCGGCGAAGCCATCGCCGCTCCGGCCTTGAATGATGTCACGTGTTATAAGATCGAGAAACGCGGCAACCGGTTTTTCGTAAGCGGAAAGATCGATAAGAAATCGCCGCGTAAACCGAAATCATCACCTCCGAGCGTCGTGATTGTCGGCGCGGGCGCAGCGGGCGCCGCCGCGGCCGAAATGCTGCGACGCGAAGGTTATAATGGGCCCGTCACGATGATTGGCGCGGACGAGTTTTTGCCGTACGATCGGCCGAATCTTTCCAAGGATTATCTCGCGGGCAACGCGCCCGAAGAATGGATTCCACTCCGGCCACCGGAATTCTATCGCGAACAAAGGATCGACACGTGTACGAATACGAGCGTCACGGCGATTAATTCAAAAACGAAAGATGTGACACTGTCGGATGGCAGCTCGTTAGGCTATGGCGCGCTGTTACTGGCGACCGGTGCCGAGCCTCTGCGGCTTAAGATTCCCGGTGACGATCTGCCGCACGTTTACTATCTACGAACTCTGTCCGACAGCCGGCGCATCATCGAGAAGGCGAAATACGTAAAACGCGCGGTGGTCATCGGGGCAAGTTTCATCGGGTTGGAAGTGGCGTGGTCGTTACGCGAGCGCAAACTCGAAGTCCACGTCGTCGGAAAGGGGTCACTGCCATTGGAGAAAATTCTCGGCCGCGAATTGGGGAATCTGATTCGCCAGACGCATGAGGCGAATGGGGTAAAATTTCATCTCGGTCGAACACCCGCAGCAATTCAAGATCGACATGTGCAGATCGACGACGGAACGAAATTGGAATGCGATTTGGTGGTCGTCGGGATCGGTGTGCGTCCCAACACAAAGCTTGCCGAAGAAGCAGGCATCGCCACCGATAACGGCGTTTTAGTCAATGAATATCTGGAGACGAACGTGCCGGGCATTTTCGCGGCAGGCGACATCGCACGGTGGCCCGATCCTCGCGCCGGCCGCATTCGCGTAGAGCACTGGGTCGTCGCACAACGCCAGGGCCAGACTGCCGCCCGAAATATGCTCGGCGCGCACGAACCGTTTGTGGTGCCGCCATTTTTCTGGAGCAATCATTTCGATCTGCATGTGCACTATGTCGGTCATGGCAACAGCAACGATCGCGCGAGTGCATCCGGCGATTTGAAAGCCAAAGATGTCTCCGTCATTTTCCGATCTGGCGAGAAGCTCACCGCTGTCGCCAGCGTCGGGCGCGATGTGGAAAACCTGGAAGCCGAAGTAGCTCTGGAACGCGGCGAGGAATTTCGCCCGTCCTGACTTCATCATCGAGCTACGCGTTCCACCTTGAAGCGGAGGTATACTAATTTTCTCGCATTTAATCGAACCCCGGGTCACACTCGCGCATTGGTGAATCTGCAACTGCCCAGCGCTGCGCTCTTAATCGCGGATGTTGTAAAGGTGTTCAACCCGCAGTCGCCGCAGGCCCGCGCGATTTTCAATCTGACGATCATCGTCATTGTCGTGATGGTGGTCATCTTCGCGGTGGTTGTGGGGATCGTCCTGTATGCGCTGCTTGGGTCCCCCCGATGGCGCGAAGGCGAACGCGATCCTGAACAGGGCGAAGGGAATAAGACGGTCGAGATTGTGTGGACGGCGATACCACTTGCAATTGTCGGCGTGCTATTCGTGCTCTCGGCGCGAACCATGGGCATCTCGGACCCGCCGCCACCGCCAAAGCCCGACATCGTCGTGATTGGTCATCAATGGTGGTGGGAAGCGCGTTACACGAACTCGGGCGCTGTCGTGGCGAACGAGATTCATATTCCGGTCGGCAAACCAGTCGCGCTCAGATTGGATGCCGTGGACGTCCTGCACGAGTTTTGGGTGCCGGAGTTGGGGCGAAAACTTACAACCGTACCAGGGCATCCGAATCATCTCTGGATCCAATCCGACAAACCTGCGACTTATCTGGGCTTTTGCACAGAGTTTTGCGGAACTCAGCACGCCTGGATGCACTTTTTGCTTGTGGCGGAGCCGGAGGAGGAATTTCAGAAATGGCAACAAGCGCAAATTCTTCCTGCTCCGCCGCCCTCGAGTGAGAACGCACAGAAAGGCCTGGCTCTTTTCGAGCAAATGAGTTGCGTAAACTGCCATACCATCAAGGGCACAATAGCTTCCGCAACCTTCGGTCCCGACCTCACACATTTCGCGAGCCGCAAACAACTTGGTGCAGGAATCGTGAACAACACGCCGGAAAATTTGCGCCGATGGCTGCACGATCCGCAACAGGTCAAAGTCGGGGCCAAGATGCCCAACTTCAAATTTACCGACGAACAAGTCACGCAGCTCGCTGATTACATCGAAACGCTAAAATGAACGGGAACACGTCGATTACCGCTACAGTCGCGCACCTGCTAACGCCCGCGGAGCGACAGCATTGGAAGCTGGCTTGGCTTTCCACTGTCGATCACAAGCGCATCGGCATCCTCTACATGCTGACGGGCTTGGTGTTCTTCGTCATCGCAGGGATCGAAGCGCTTTTAATCCGGTTGCAGCTGATGGTGCCTAACAACACGCTGCTGGCTCCTGATACTTACAACTGGATGTTCACGATGCACGGCACCACGATGATTTTTCTCGTCGCCATGCCGGTGCTCTTCGGCATCATGAACTACATTCTGCCGCTGCAAATCGGCGCGCGCGATATGGCGTTCCCGCGCTTGAACGCGCTGGGTGTGTGGCTCGTACCGTTCGGCGGCATCCTGTTGCACTTCAGTTTTCTCGCCGGTGGTCCGCCAGCGGTGGGCTGGTTCGCGTACACGCCGCTCAGTGAAGCACCGTATTCCTCGCAACTTGGCGTGGACTACTGGGCGATATCGCTGTTGGTGCTCGGGATCGGTTCGGTAAGTGCAGGCATCAATTTCATCGTCACCGTTCTGACTCAGCGCGCGCCGGGCATGACGCTGCGCCGACTGCCATTGTTCAGTTGGATGACTTTCATGAATGCGTTCCTGGTGATTCTGGTCCTCCCGATTCTCAACGCGGCGCTGGTGATGCTGTTGATCGATCGGCTTCTCGACGGTCGATTCTTTCTGCCTTTCGGCGGCGGTTCAGCCATCCTGTGGCAGCACATCTTCTGGGCGTTTGGGCATCCGGAAGTTTATATCGTCGCGATCCCGGCATTTGCGATCCTGTCGGAAGTGATCCCGGTTTTCTCGCGCAAACCAATCTTTGGCCACGAGTTTGTCGCGGCTTCGACTGTGATCATCGTCTTTTTGAGTCTGCTGGTCTGGGCGCACCACATGTTTACCGTGGGCCTCGGACGCGCAGTCGATCTGTTCTTTGTCGCGGCCAGTGTGCTGATCGCTGTGCCAACCGGTGTGAAACTGTTCAACTGGAGCGCCACGATGGTGGGGGGCCGTGTACGATTTACCACGCCGATGCTTTTCTGCGTCGCAGCGCTGCTGCAATTCCTGATCGGCGGACTCACGGGCGTGAGTCATGCGGTCGCGCCGCTCGATTGGCAGACCAAGAACAGCTATTACCTCGTTGCACATTTTCATAACATCTTTGTCGGGCTGATCGTATTCGCGATTCTGGGAGCAATTTATTATTGGTTTCCGAAAATGAGCGGCCGAATGATGTCGGAGCGGATCGGCAAATGGGTGTTTTGGCTAATGACGATCGGGTTCAATCTGACGTTCATGATTCAACATGTGCTCGGATTGGCAGGCATGCCGCGACGGACGTTTACTTATCCGGATCTTCCGGGCTGGACTTGGATGAACATGGTCTCAACCATCGGAGCGTTTTTCATGGCGGCGGGGTCCATCGTGTTCGTGTGGGATTTGGTGATCAGCTTGTTCCGGGGAAAACCGGCAGGCGACAATCCGTGGAACGCCTGGACGCTGGAATGGGCAACGACTTCACCGCCGCCTCACGAAAATTTCGATGCGCTCCCGCCGATTCATAGCCGACGTCCGCTCTGGGATTATGCGAACCCCGATCGTCCGGATCCAGTCGTGCCTGTGGGAGGAGCGATCGACACCTTTCGACCGGACAAAATCAAAGCAGGCGTCCTCACTTTCATCATTTCCGAAGCAGGCTTCTTCGGAGTGCTGATCCTCGCGTACCTTCTTTACAACGCGACATCGAAGAGCGGGCCCGGGCAGCATCAGTTGGACGTGCTGAAGACCGGCATCTTCAGCATCTGCTTGTTTGCGAGCAGCTTTACCATTTGGCGGTCCGAGGCTGGCCTGCGGGCAAACAACCTTGGGAAAATGAAGGCTTGGCTGATCGCGACGATTGTGCTCGGAAGCATTTTCATCGTTGGCCAGGGACTAGAATACTGGAGCCTGTTTCAGAGCGGCGTGACCGTCGGCTTGGATCTCTTTGCCACCACATTTTTCACCCTCACTGGATTCCACGGATTACACGTCGGCTTCGGTTTGCTTGCCTTACTGGTCGTGCTCGGCGTAGCTCTTGTCAGTAATCTAAAAAACGGTCATTTCCCCGCGCTTGGCGCTGTCGGTTACTACTGGCACTTCGTCGATGTCGTGTGGGTATTCGTGTTCGCGATCGTTTACCTCTGGCCTTTAATCGGATGACAACACAGCAATTTCTCACTTCCGAGTGGACATGGAACACCGCAGTGTTGGTTTCAAGCGGCATTACGCTTGCGGCGTACCTCTGGGCTTTCGGCAGCAACCGCCGAATTGTGTATCTACTGGCGGGACTCGCGGT
>DATFXC010000066.1:0-13729 GCA_035258625.1 Candidatus Udaeobacter sp.
TCGCCGCCGCGCGCGAACACGATCAGAAACACCACCAGCGACCTATGCAGGCAGCGGAAATCTTCCGGTGAGTTCCCGCACTTTTTCGCGGACGCGGTTCAATGCGGATTCGTCGGTGCGATTGGTTAGGGCTTCGGCGATGAGATCGGAAATCTCAAGCATCTCTTCTTCTTTCATGCCGCGCGTGGTTACGGCCGGTGTGCCGACGCGGATGCCGCCCGGCTTGAAGGGCGAGCTGGTGTCGAACGGAATAGCGTTTTTGTTCACGGTGATGCCGGCGCGATCGAGAACTTCCTGGGCTTCTTTGCCGTTGAGGTCCTTTGGGCGAAGATCGACAAGCATCAAATGATTGTCGGTACCGCCTGAAACGATTCGATAGCCGTGCTTGGCTAAGCCGGCAGCGAGCGCTTTTGCGTTAATCACAACTTGTCGCTGGTATTCGCGGAACTGCGGCTGAAGCGCTTCGTGGAAACAAACCGCTTTGGCCGCTATCACGTGCATCAGTGGTCCGCCTTGCACGCCAGGGAAAACAGTGGCGTCGATCTGTTTCGCGAATTTTTCTTCGCACATCACGATGCCGCCGCGCGGGCCGCGCAGACTTTTGTGGGTCGTGGTGGTGACGAATTGCGCGTGCGGGATCGGACTCGGGTGCTGGCCGGCGGCGACGAGCCCAGCGATGTGCGCCATGTCGATGAACAAAATCGCGCCGACGGAATCGGCGATTTGGCGGAGCCGTGGGAAATCGATGATGCGCGGATAAGCTGATGCACCGGCGGTGATCATCACCGGCTGCACCTCCTCGGCTTGCTTTTGCAATGCGTCGTAGTCGATCTGCTCGGTTTTCTCGCTGACGCCGTATTGCGAGACGTTGTAAAATTTCCCGGAGAAATTCGCCGGATGTCCGTGGGTGAGATGGCCGCCGTGCGCAAGATTCATGGCGAGGATCTTGTCCCCGGGTTTCAGCATCGAAAAATAAACTGCCATGTTCGCCTGCGCGCCGCTGTGCGGCTGCACGTTGACGTGCTCGCAACCGAACAGCCGTTTCGCGCGATCGATCGCTAATTGCTCGGCGGTGTCGACGTTCTCGCAGCCGCCATACCAACGTCTCCGCGGATAACCTTCCGCGTATTTATTGGTCATCACGCTGCCCTGAGCTTCCATCACCGCGCGGCTGGTGAAATTTTCGGAGGCAATCAATTCGATATTCTCGCGTTGGCGTTTCTCTTCCGCAGCAATCGCATCGAAGATTTCCGGATCGACTTTGCGCAATGCCTCCCCGTAATACGGTGCCAATGTGGAAGCGGTGGATCCTGGTTCAAATTGGCGAGAAAGATGGTCCATGGAATAAGAAGGTATGTCGGACGAGCGTATCGCACCAGGGCGGACGAGTTCGCCCTGTTCTACAAACGCGAGCACGCTCGGCAGAGCGTTTTTGATGATGCGGGCGCAATCCTCGTACACCTCGCGGCCGAGACCGATTGGGTCTGGCACATCGCGCCACACCGTAGTTCCAGGTTCTTCAAATTCACGGAGTAAGAACGTTTTTTCCGCACTTTGTGGAAACAAAGTTTGGATCGTTTCCACGTGCGCACCGGTCATGGCAAAAATGTGCGTAGCTTGATCAACCAGTGCTCCGGTCAGCGGCTGACTGCGCAGATCGCTGATATTTGTGCCTTCCTCTGCGCAGACCTCCACCGCGTAAAGGCTTGGCGGCTGGCCGCGAACCGCGTGCACGCCGGCCGATGCGACTTCGATGTCCTTCCGGTTGCCAGTCAAGCGGCGAAAAAGCCCTTCCGCGATCGGGCTCCGACAAATGTTGCCTGTGCAGACGAAGAGGACATTTTTCACGGGTCAGAACGCGCAGCAAACGCGTTTATCAACCTAGAAGCGAACCTCTCCAAGTCAATTTCCGATGGTCCAAGAGCGTCGTTTCGTCAGTGATTTGTCACTTCTCGGAGCGGCGCATTGCGGTTATTGTGACCACCGTTCCATCGCTTTCCTGCAAATGAACGTCGAGACGCTGCGCCATGTGCCATTGTTTGAATCGCTCGACAACGAGGCGGCGCTCGAATTGTGTGAATTGCTCGAGAGCCTCGATCGCAAAGCGGGCGCGCTCCTGTTCCGCGCCGGGGATGAAGGCGACGCAATGTATGTGATCGAAGAGGGGAAGGTCCGTATCTGCGTGCGAGCGAAGGACGGACACGAGGTCACGCTCACCGAATTGGACCGCGGCGATTTCTTTGGTGAAATGGCCTTGCTCGAACGGAAGCCGCGCTCCGCCGATGCGCGGGTGGCGGAGGACGCGCGCCTGGCTGTCCTGTCGCGCGAGCATTTCCTTTCGTTTGTTCGAAGCAATCCAAATGTTGCGCTGGAGATGCTTACCGCATTCGCCAACCGTTTGCGGCATACGGATGAGCTTTTGCGCCATACTGCGACCCGCAACCTGAATGTGGAGGAAGCAGCGCAGCTTACACTTGCCGATCGCTCAGCGGATGTGATTGCCGAATTTGGCGGCAGTTGGAAATTCATCCTTGCGGCGGTGTTCTTTTTTAATTTGTGGGTATTGATAAATAGTTTTACCAACAGTCGCTTTGATGCGTTCCCCTACTTGCTGCTTAGCACTGTGATTAACATGCTCACGCTAATACAGGCGCCGATCATCTTGATGTCGCAGAATCGGCAGGCCCACAAAGACCGGTTGCGTGCGGAAATCGATTATCAAGTGAATTTGAAGAACGAGCTTGCGTTGAATGAAATTCTTGAACGCCTAAAAGCGCTCGAGCACAAGTACCCCGAGTACGCATCAGGCGAATACGATGTAACCAAACGCGAATAACGCGCGTTCGCCGATCAGTGACCATCTCTGATGGAAGCTTGCCGGTGTTGATGCTGCCGATTATCATCGTGTTCTTATCTCGTATGAAAAAACTGGCGGCCACGACACTTCTAATTCCGTCGCTCCTTATCGCATTACCAGGCTGTGCCTCTTCGGGTCCCAGCCCTGAACAGAAGGCGCGCAACGCGGACCAGCAAAGAGAAGCTGAACGCCAGCAGGCGGACTTTCGCAAAAGCTTGCCTCCGGTGAGTAACCCTGGTCAGGGCTGGTAAGGCACGGTTTACCAGATTCGTTACAAGGTTACATCGTTACATCGTCTTACGATTCAGCGGTTCAACGATTTAACGATTAGCCGACTTACCAGGCCGAAGCCCATTCGACATTCGTGCTTCGTCATTCAAAATGAGACATGCGCTCGCGCTGGAAGCGAATCCGGTATCGGCTTGAGTGGCTGGGGCTCATTCTTGCTACAAAGCTGATACCCTTGTGTTCGCGAAGGACGTGTTATCGCATGGCCCAGGCAGCCGGAGCGTTGCTTAGTTTTGTTGACCGGCACCGATATCAGGTCGC
This sequence comes from Candidatus Udaeobacter sp., assembly GCA_035258625.1. Lineage (GTDB taxonomy): Bacteria > Verrucomicrobiota > Verrucomicrobiia > Chthoniobacterales > UBA10450 > Udaeobacter. Next base: position 3,407 of record DATFXC010000066.1, read on the forward strand.
GCTAAGCAATCTCGAGGTCGCGTTTGGCGACCGGTTCTCGTTGGAAGAGCGGAGAAAGATTGCGCGGGAATCGTTCCAACATTTCGCGCGCACCATGGTTGATTTGCTGTGGAGCCCGCGTCTGACACAAGAAAACTTCTCTCGCTACATCGAGTGGGAAAATTTCGAGGAAACAGCGCGTGATACAGGCCCGGAGCGGAGCGTGATGATCGCCTGTTATCACTACAGTAACTTTGAGTGGCTCAGCCTCGCCTGTGGTTTTCTCGATCTAAAAGGCACGATTATCTCGCAGGAATTCAAGAATTCGTTACTCGATCCAATTTTTAAAAGATTGCGGGAGCAATCCGGTCACGAGTTGGTTCCACGGGAGCGCGGGATCATGCGGCTTTACAAAGTGCTTCGGCGCAAGGGGCGCACGGCGCTGCTAGTCGATCTTACGGTTCCGCCGACTCAAGGTGCCGTGGCGATCGAGTGTCTCGGATTAAAGACAAGTGTCACTTCCGCGCATGCCTGGCTGCACGAGCAAACCGGGGTCCCGATCGTTCCTGCGCACTGCGAGCCACTGCCGGACGGACGTTACCGGCTCATCTTCCATCCCACGATCGGACACACCGCTAAGCTGACTCATCAGCAAATCGCACAGGCATGCTGGAATTCATTTGAGCCGTACGTCCAAAAAAAGCCAGCGCCGTGGCTCTGGATGTACAAACACTGGCGCTATCGTCCCGCAAATCCCGACCGGCCATATCCATTTTATGCAAACTTTTATCGGCCGTTCCAAGACATGCTCGAAGGAGATACAGACAAGGCAAGCAACCGGACGAACGTATAGGGGCATGCGCTGCGCGAAGCCAGCAATTGCGCGGACGCAGCAACCAATCGACTGAACTAAACGTTGTGGAAGCGATCCGGCTGTTCAAGTCACTCAATCGCGATCAACGCCACACGTTTCTGGCCTGTTTCCTCGGCTGGGCGCTGGACGCGTTCGATTTTTTTCTGCTCACGTTCGTGATCGTGCCCATGGCGCATGATTTCGGCACAACCGTCGCCGATCTCAGTTACGCAATTACGATCACTCTTGCGATGCGCCCAGTGGGCGCGTTCATCTTCGGTTTGCTCGGCGATCGCTTTGGGCGGCGCATTCCGCTGATGATCAATATCATCTTTTATTCACTGATGGAATTGCTCACGGCGTTTTCCCCCAATTACACAACGCTGCTGGTCTTTCGCGCGCTCTACGGAATCGGCATGGGCGGCGAATGGGGCTTGGGTGCGTCCCTGGCGATGGAAACTCTGCCGACGGCTGCGCGCGGATTGTTCTCGGGAATTTTGCAGCAAGGTTACATGTTTGGCTACCTGTTCGCCGCAGCGGTTTACGGGATTGTTTACCCGATGTTTGGATGGCGCGCATTGTTTGTGGTTGGCGCGCTGCCGGCGGTGTTGGTCATCTACATTCGCGCCAAAGTTGCGGAATCGCCAGTTTGGTTACGACAAGGAGCAGCAGTAAACTTCTGGGCGACCGCGGGCGACATTCTGAAGCGCCGCTGGCTGTTGTTCATCTATCTCATTTTGCTTATGACCGCGTTTAACGCCATGTCGCATGGTACCCAGGACATGTACCAAACTTTTTTAGGCGAACAGCGTGGACTCAGCGTCGAAGAAAGATCGATTATTGGAATAATCTATGCCGTCGGCGCGATCTGCGGCGGAATCGTGGTCGGCCATCTCTCTCAAAGGTTCGGCCGTCGCCGATTGATCATCATCACTGTTATGTGCAGCATCATCTTAATTCCTGCGTGGGTTTTCTCGCCTGGATTAGCGATCCTCGTAGCAGGCGGGTTCCTGATGCAGTTCACTGTGCAAGGTGTCTGGGGAATTGTGCCCGTGCATTTGAACGAGTTGTCGCCGGATGAAGTGCGCGGCACCTTTCCTGGGTTCGCTTATCAGCTTGGAAATCTTTTTGCGGCAAATACAGCCGTGATAGAGGCGCGACTAGCTGAGCATTTTCGCGATACTGGGGGCCACCCCGACTACGCGAGGGGCCTTGCCTTGTTCACGCTGATGACTGCTCTGGCATTGATCATCATCGCCGCAGTCGGTCCCGAAAAACGCGGGAAGGAGTTCTAGTGACGCACGGTGCCCGGGGCGACGCCGGTGCCGCCGGTAGTGGCAGGCTCAGGCTGCTGTGTTTGCGCCACCTGAGCGGAGGCGCGGTACACGCCGGTCCCGTAGCGCTGCTCGACAATTGCTTCGGCAATTCTGTCCGCGAGTAGTTCGCGATATTCCCAATCACGCGCCTGATTGCCTTCAGAGCGATTGCTCAGATAACCACATTCGACTAACACTGCCGGGCAGTTCGCCAGCCGCAGCACGCGAAAGTTCGCCGCGTGAACTCCGCCGTTTGCCGAATTTGGAATCGTCATGAGTTTTTGCTGGATCCGCGCGGCCAAATCGAACGACGCGCCGGAATGATAGTACGTCTCAAATCCGCGCGTCCCGCGCCTGCGCGAGTCGTTAAAATGGATGCTGACAAAAATTGCATCTTTCTGCGCATTCTCTCTGGCGACGCGGTTATTGAGAGGGATAAAGACGTCCGAGTCTCGGGTCATGACGGTCTTGATTTGCGACTCGCGCAGCTTTCGCTCGAGACGCTGGGCTACATCGAGCGTGACTATCTTTTCCGGTGGGCCGGAGCGGCGATACGCGCCGCTGTCCTTGCCGCCGTGGCCGGCATCCACGACCACTGTATTGAAAGTTTTGCTTGTGTTTTTGACGCCCGGAGTTCCAACCGTGCTACAGGCAGCTAACGACGCAACAAATGCAAATGTGACGATTCGACTGACTAGACGTGGCATTCTGATGTAATAGCAAAAAACCGGCACTCTATCAAAAAATTTTCCCTCAAACTCGAACGAGCGGACCCGAATTATGTCAAGCATTCGCATGTTTCCGAGATTGCGTATAAAATGCGGTTGTGTTTTGCGCCACCGCGCTTAATCCCTTACCACTCCTATGATGATTCGATTCGCAATCGTTCCATTACTGCTGGCACTAAACTTTTCGATGTGCAAAAAGGAACCAGCCGTTACCGAAAAGCCGCAACCTGGGGGAACCACTTCTCCCGCAGTGGCTGCTGGAAGCGCCGCCCCAGCCGTAGCGGCATCGCCCAGGATCACCAAGCCGGTGGTCGATCAAACCGCTCAGGTCCTTATTTTTTGTTACCATCGGTTAGTGGACAAGATCCGCTACCCTGGCACCGAGATCACCCCTGCTGCATTTGAAGCGCAGATGAAAGAACTAAAAGACAAGGGCATCACGGTCATATCCATGCAGGATTTGCTAGCCTGGAAACGAAGCGAAAAAAGCATTCCGCCGCGATGCGCCGTGGTTACCTTCGACGACGGCTGGAAATCGCAATACGAAGTGGCGTGGCCCATGATGAAAAAATTCGGCTATCCGTTTACGCTGTTCATCTACACGGAAGGCGTGCGTGGGGGGACATTGGGCGGAGGTGAGGCCATCACCTGGGAACAACTAGCCGACATGCGCGACAACGGTGTGGACATTCAGGCACACTCGGCGACACACCAGGATTTGCGCGAAGGACACTCCGTCATGGTGATTGAGCCCGGCGGCAAGCGAAGCAGAAAGAAGTTGACCGGGGCCGATTATGAAAAATGGGTACAAAACGAAGTCGTCGGTTGCAAGGAGCTGCTCGAACAGCGGCTCGGCATTAAGGTGAATTGTTATGCCGTGCCGTTCGGAAATTACAATGAACACGTCAAGGAACTCGCGCGAAATGCCGGCTACGAAGCGATGTTCACCGTGTACGGACAGCCGATCACTTTCACTTCTCCCATGGATTCTATCGGACGCTACGCGATCGAAGCTAACAAGCCGAAAGTCTTTGCAGACGCGGTGAAGATGATCGGCGCTCCAACGAGCGGCGGCGTGGCCGTCGCCGAAGTGGGTGCGAAGGATCTTTCGACGCAACCGGCAGACGGTGCGACAGTGCGCACTGCTCTTCCTCTTATTAAAGCGAATCTCAGCGGGATAGGGCAGATCGATCCTGCGAGTGTGCAGATGCGCGTAAGCGGCCTCGGCGTTGTTCCGGCCACCTATGATCCGAAAACCGGCACAGTCTCCTATCAAGTCACCCAAAAACTGCGCGACAGATCGTGCACCGTAATTCTCAGCGCGAAATCCGAAGGCAAGAAGGTTGAGGCGCATTGGACCTTCGGAATCGAAGAAGGCGCAGCGGTAGGTGCAGCGTCGCCCGGCCCTGCGGTTAAGAAATAATCATCCGATGAGACGGTGGAACGTGTTGTCCTCAACACGTTCATGATGCGCCTTCAGTGCCAATTTTAACATCGTCTTGGGAGAAGCCGGTCCTCGCTAAATCACGTCATGTTTCCACAGCTTAGCGACAAACTTCAGGAGATTTTCAAAGATCTTCGTGGGCATGGCGTCATCAGCGAGTCGAACATCGATGCCGCGTTGCGCCAGGTACGCATGGCGCTGCTTGAAGCGGATGTCGATTTCCAGGTCGCCAGAAAATTCATTGCCCGCGTAAAAGAAAAAGCGCTCGGCGAAGCTGTGCTTCGTAGCATTACGCCGGGTCAACAGATCATCAAAATTTTTCACGACGAATTGACCGGGCTGCTCGGCGGCGATGCGGAGCCACTTCGTCTCGAAGAGAGGACGCGAATTTTGATTGTTGGCCTCAACGGATCGGGCAAAACAGCTTCGGCTGCGAAGCTGGCATTGCATTTAAAGAAACAAGGTCGGACGCCATCGTTGGTAGCGTGCGATTTGCAACGGCCCGCGGCGATTGAACAACTGGCAACGTTGGGAAAACAGATCGACGTTTCTGTTCACGTTCCCCGCTCGGCCGAGAAGAATGCGCAACGTGTCGCGGCAGCGGCGCTTGATTCGACGCGAACGATGGTGGCGCCGAGTGTGCACATCTTCGACACGGCGGGGCGACAGGAAATCGATCAGACGCTGATGGATGAGCTGAAGAATCTCAAAGAGTTTTTGCGCCCACAGGAAATCTTGCTCGTTGTAGATGCGGCAACCGGGCAGCAAGCGGTCAGCGTAGCAAGCGGCTTCGACAATGCCTTGTCGATCACGGGAATTATCCTAACGAAGCTTGATGGAGACGCTCGCGGCGGCGCGGCTGTGTCGATGCGAGAGGTCACGCATCGGCCGATCAAATTCGCTGGCACGGGTGAAAAGCTCGATCAGTTTGAGATTTTCATTCCAGAGCGAGTCGCTGGACGGATCCTCGGGATGGGGGACGTGATTGGTCTCGTCGAAAAAGCTGCCGAAGCAGTGGAAGCGGAAGACGCTGCCAGGCTTGAGCGCAAACTCCGCACCGCTTCATTCGATTTCAATGATTTCCTCGCGCAGTTCAAGATGATGCGCCGAATGGGGCCGCTGGAGAATATTCTTGGCATGTTGCCCGGAATGAGTAACGTCCTAAACCTCTCGATTGACGAGAAGCAGCTCAAGCGCACGGAAGCGATCGTGCTTTCGATGACAAAGCAAGAGCGGACGCGCCCCGGCATTCTGAATGCGCGGCGGCGTCAACGCATCGCGCGCGGCAGTGGTTGCACAGTCACCGAGGTAAATGATTTGCTGCGGCGCTTTGATCAAATGCGGAAGTTAATGAAAAGCGCTGGCAAGATGAAGAAAATGATGGCCCAAATGGCGCGAACCAGAAGTTAATTTACCATGGCAGTTTCAATTAGATTACGCAGAGAAGGCACTAAAAACCGGCCCTACTACAGAGTGGTAGTAGCCGACAGTCGCAGCCCGCGCGACGGGAAATTCATCGAGATCATTGGCACGTACGATCCAAACCAAACCGGTCGGAACAGTTCGTTCAATGTTGATAGGGCCGAGTATTGGATCAGCAAGGGCGCCCAACCATCTGATACCGTGCGCAGCTTGATTAAGAAAAACAAGAAGACCGCCGCCGCCGGGCCGGGGTCTGAGGCCGCTCAAGAAAGTTCGAAACCGAGTGAAGACGCTGCCTCGCCCTCTGGCGAGACGTCCAGCTAGCATCGGGCTCTCTGCAGCTTTAGCCGGCGCTGTCCCCAGCGTGCTAGCGCGGCAACGTCATCTCCTGAGCACAACGGACGCTACAGCGGTGCGTGAGTTAACATTCGTGTTTATTCGTGTGCATTCGTGGTTACGTTTGTTGTGAAATGAGAGAATTTCTGGAATTCGTCATTCGCGAGCTGATCGAATTTCCTGATGACATGGTGCTCACGGAAATTCCCAGCGGCAGAACGATTACATTTAAATTGCAGCTTCGCCGCGGAGACGTCGGTCGCGTAATTGGCCGTGGTGGCCAAACCATTCAGGCAATTCGCGCGTTATTAGCCAGCTCCGCCGCGCGCCATGGCCAGCGCGCTCTCCTCGAGATCATCGAATAACATTGAGGCGTGCACTGTAGCGATGCTCTCGGAGTGCCGAGCTTTGGATTTCGGCAGTCGCAGACCGCCGCTACAGTTCCAGCGTCAGACGTTTTCCTCCAAATGAGAATCGACATCGTCACGTTGTTTCCTGAAATCTGTCGCGTGCCTTTAATGGAAAGCATGATGAAACGCGCGCAGGAGAAGCGGGTCGTCGAACTGCACATTCACAACCTGCGCGATTGGACGACGGATAAACATCACGTGATCGATGATGCGCCATTTGGCGGAGGGCAGGGGATGGTGATGAAGCCGGAACCGATTTTTGCCGCGGTGGCGGACCTGAAATCGAAAATCGAAAATCGAAAATCGAAAATTGTCCTGATGTCGCCTGCAGGCCGACGGTTCGATCAAAAATTAGCGAAGCAGCTTTCGCAGGAACCGGGTCTGATAATCGTTTGCGGCCATTACGAAGGAGTCGATCACCGCGTCATCGAACATCTGATCGATCTCGAGATTTCGATCGGCGACTACGTTCTCACGAACGGCGCGATCGCCGCGGTTGTTCTTGTTGACGCAATCGTGCGTTTGTTGCCGGGAACGCTTGGCCATGAACAATCGGCCGACGACGACAGCTTCAGCAACGGGCTCTTGGAAGCGCCGCAGTACACCCGGCCCGCCGACTTTCGTGGTTCGAAAGTTCCGGAGGTTTTGCTCTCCGGTAATCATGCTGAGATCGCCGAGTGGCGCAAACAACAAGCAATCAAGCGCACTCGCGAGAATCGGCCGGATTTACTCAAATAAATCCAGGCTGGCTGCCATCCTGGATGGAGCCGAGGCGGAGTCGAAGGATCCCGAAGGTCTACTGTCGATAATGCAACGGCTTCCTCGAGTTCGCTCGGAATGAGCGCATGATCATTCACGAACTTTTCCCAGCACAACGCACGCATTGATTCCGCCGAATCCGAACGAGTTGCTGATCACGTAGTTTAACTCGCCGGACCGTCCGTGATTTGGTACCACATCGAGATCGCACGTCGGATCGGGGTTTCGATAATTAATCGTTGGCGGAACCCATTGGCGGTTGAGGGCTAGCGCACAAACCGCCGCTTCGATGGCTCCCGTTGCCCCGAGCGGATGGGCGTAATAACCTTTCGTCCCAGTCACGGGAATCCGCCGTGCATGATCGCCAAAGACTTGCTTGATGGATGCCGTCTCCGCGCTGTCGTTGAGCTGTGTCGAGCTGGCGTGGGCGTTGATGTAATCGATCTGCTCGGGAGCCAGCTCCGCGTCCGCAAGCGCTTCGCGCATGGCGCGAATGCATGACTCGCCGCTCGGAAGGGGCGTAGTCATGTGGAAAGCATCGTTGTTTAAGCTGTATCCGAGCAGTTCCGCGTAGATGTTTGCGCCGCGAGTGCGCGCGTGTTCGAGTTCCTCGATAATGAGCGAAGCGCCGCCTTCGCCCATGACAAATCCATCGCGTAACGCATCAAATGGTCGACAAGCCTGAGCAGGGTCGCCTGTCCATCTGCTCATCGTCTTGATAATGTCGAATGCGCCAATGGTGATGGCGGTGAGCGGCGCTTCCGCTCCGCCCGCTACGACTACGTCTGCAAAGTCGTCGCGAACGTAACGCAGCGCTTCGCCCACGGAAACTGTTCCACTGGCGCAACTGTTTGAATTTGTCGTGCCGACACCGCGAAACCCGAACTCGATTGCAATATTCGAATGGGCTGAACCACCGAAGACTTGGACAGCGAGCGTTGGTTGAACCCCGCGGGCGCCTTTCTTCAAATACCTGATGTATTGTTCTTCCGCTTTGCAAACGCCACCCAGCGCTGTGCCGAAGCTGACACCGACGCGATCCTGTGGCTTTTCGCGAGAATAGTCGATGCGCGCGTCCTCCAGCGCGAGCTTTGCAGAGACAACCGCGAATTGCGCATAACGGTCCAAACGCTTCAGGCGATGCGCTGAAAAGTATTCTTCGGCATTCCAATCGCGAATTTCCCCTGCGCAACGCACATGGAACACGCTCGGATCGAAGCTTGTGATGCTCTGGATGCCGCTGTTTTCGGCCAGCATCCCGTTCCAGAAATTATCCACGCCCGTCCCGATACATGTGATCGGGCCAATACCTGTGATGACCGCCCGTCTTCGGGCCTGCCGCGCCGTAGCCTTTGGCGTAGGCGGGCTCATGCGGTCACCTCGTTTGCCCTTGTCTCCACGTAATCTTTCATACAGTGCAAGGTTTTATTGGCGATGTGATGGATAAAAAAATCGCCAATGATCGGATCGACAAATGGCGCGAGCATGGGAATTCGAAATCGCGAATCGTGTGAGATCGTCACCAGCACGCCGTCTGGCGTATCGGAAAACGTCCAGACCACCCGCATGCCTTTGGTCCAGGCCTTCAAATGATGAAAATGAATTTCGAACTTGTCGCGGTCGATGATTTGCTCCGAGGTCCAGGAAATTGGGATGCCGGAACGCGTGGCTGCCATGATCACCAAGTTGCGATCGTGCCCGCGCTCCAGAAATCGGACGTAGCGGTAATGCGGCAAAATTTTTGGCCACAGGTCCAGGTTGGCTGCTGCCTCGAAAATCGCGGTTTTCGGCGCATGCATGAAGATGAAATTGGTTTTGTTCATGAAAATGTTGCCAGCGTGGGATGGAAACCCGCTCAGCCGGCGATGTTGCGCAAGTTCCGCGGAGCAGGCAACACTTTCTCCGAAAAGCATTTCGGTGAAAGTGAAAAAATCGTTCCGTTAAACTCTGGAAAATGTGTCGTTGAGAAAGAATAGATGCGACTGCGATTCCGAATGCAAGGGGATTGGACCCTTGCCGTTGGCCCGGATTCGAGCGACGCGGCGTCAATTACGATCGCTGCGACCTTGGTTTTGACTCGTTCGCCAGCAGTTGTGTTTCTCAACCCCGACCGTGTTTGGCGTGATCTGCATCTTGTGCGAGTTGGGTCATGTACGCAAAAAACGCCGCCGATTGGCCGATGAAAAGCCCCATGTTGGTGAGGAATGTGAGAGCACCCATGGCGATGCCTTCCGTGTTCGTTGGTCGAATGATGGAAACAATAGGAAGGCTCGTATCCAGGAACGGGCACGGCTCCGGCATGATCAGGTTCTTTTTGAAGAGCTCGTCGGTTACGTCCAGATCCGGGAATGTCACCGATACTCCGGTAACTGGATCAACCGCAGTCAAGGCAGGCGCGTTGCCAGCCTTATCCGACCAAGTCTGAAAATGCATGGTCTCGGTGGGACCGATGCTGATCAGGATCCGCAGGACTTCCGTATGTGTCGCCCTTTGCGCCAGCGAGGGGTACAGGCTGGTCCCACCTTGTTCAATGGTCGGAAAGTGGAAACCTGCCGTGTTCGCGATCGCCTGCAGGAAGTTGGGATCACTTGTGTCAGCATCGGTCCTGGGAATCGCCGTATGCTGATTCACCGCCAAGGTCGGGACAGCCTGCGGAAAGACGTGGTTTGGGTCAAGATCCGGGTTATGGCTGTCGTCGCGGTAGCGCGTCCACCAGCTGGTATCAACCGTGAGTTGGGTCAGGTTGGTGAGCCGGTGCCCAATCAGAGCGGTGTTAACTCCGGTGGCAGTGCTGCCCATCAGGGTACGAAACGGATCGAGATTTGCAGGAGCGGCTCCGTGGGCCATCAGATACGCATTCAGGAACTGGTGATGAGTGATCTCATCATCAGTATTGTCGTGGATATACTGATCCATGTCTTCGTCCAGCATTGCCAGGGCGGCGGTGTAGAGTGGATTGCCACTTCCACCCGGAACTTCGGAGTCCTGGATGCCACCCAATTCGTTGTATTGGATCCAAAAGTCGGCCTCGAGTAACTCCAGCGCCGCTGGGAACCGGAGCAGGGCTGCGTCTCCG
>DATFXC010000067.1:0-5549 GCA_035258625.1 Candidatus Udaeobacter sp.
CCTTTGTTGATCCAGGTCCTGGCGAGTTTCACCAAAGCTGACGGCGTGATCATGGAGGAAGAGATCGACTCGAGTCTCGGCTTCCTGCGTTACGATTATCCGGAAGCGGTTTATTCCGAGTTACGACAGTTATTTCGACAAGCGCTTTACGAGCAGCAGGATCTCGCTGCGATGGCACAAAAACTCGGCGCCCAACTGAGCACTGAACGCAAAATCATGCTCGGGGTTCAACTGTATGACCTGATCTCTCAAGCCGGTTTGAAGCAGGAACAGGTGGTGGCGTTCTATTCGTTCATGTCGCAGATGGGCATGGCTGCGCAGGCAATCGACATCGTTTATCAACTCAACGCCTCAGAGGAGTCTGACCCGTCGATTTATCAACACGGTGCGTCGCCCCTGGAGTCGCTTTCGTTTGGAGTGGACAGCAAGGCTGACATTATCCTCAAGAATCTCGCCGAAACAGATCGGCTGATGGCCTTTCGATATCACGATCTGATTCTCTTGAAAAACTACAGTGGCCAGAACGTCTCTGTGCGCGGGAGACCTTTGGTGCGCGGCGGGTTTTGTCGAATTTATCCGGGCCAACGCATTTTGATCGGCGACCAGGTGCTCAGCTATCAAGAGCTGGCGCAATATTTCAATGCGAAGAAAAACGTCTCGCTGCCGGAAATCTTCATCCGCGTAAGCAAAGACGCAGAGCAAGTGCAGATGGAACGCTCCCGAACGCGTGAGAGCGCACTCCGGGTCACGTTCGGACTAAAAGTGCGCGTCAGGGCACTGCGGGATGTTGATGCGGAGCTTAAGGGATTGAGACTCAAGGCCGGCACCCAGATCGATGCGACCCTAGAAGACAAGATTGTTTTCCGCAACGATACCGAGCTGGATCTGAATGACCTGCGCCGACGTGCCCGGGCACTGGGCGGGCGTTTCCAACTGAAAGCCTCAAAATCGGAATATCTGGTCTCGAACGATCCGAGCCAGCTGCAAGCCGACGATATCCTGCTTTCTCCGGGAACGTCCGGAGACGTGCTGCTAAAGATTTTTTGCGACTACGATCGGCGGGTGGGCACCCTGGAGGTCATCGAAGCGGACCGTCCGATCATGGTGGGCGACCATCCGGTGCGCACGACGGGGCAACTCAAGGACGGCGACATCATCCGAATCGACGTTGGACAAGTCCTGCGGTGCAATTTTTCGGAGCGCATTATCGAGGAAGAACGCAACATCATTCGCAGCCTGGAGGTGAACGAAGTCACCCACCGTTTCGGCAAGGGCGGGATTGGATTGGACGGAATTTCATTCAGCATCACGCGCGGTGAGCTCGTTTGCGTGATGGGCGCAAGTGGTTCGGGAAAAAGCACGCTGATGAGAGTGCTTGCCGGGCAGCTCCAGCCGAGCAGCGGCGAGGTCCTTCTTAACGGACAATCTTTGTACGGAAACCTTGACGTTCTGAAACAGTACGTCAGTTACATGCCGCAACAGGACGCGTTCGATGAGCACCTCACTATTGGTGAGAATCTGCAGTTCGCGGCTGCGATCCGTGCGCCTCATCTTTCGAAACGCGACCGCGTCAGGCGATTGGATGCAAAATTAATCGAGCTGGGCTTAAGTGAGCGCCGGGATGCGGTCGTCGGCAGTCCGGAAAAGAAAACGTTGAGCGGCGGTGAGCGAAAACGGCTCAACATCGGACTGGATATGATCGGGATGTCGGACGTTTATCTTTTTGACGAACCAACTTCCGGTCTTTCCTCCAAAGACTCCGAGCACGTGATCGAAATCATTCGGAGCATGGCGCACAACAAAATCGTCGTCGTTACCATTCACCAGCCGAGCTCGAAAATTTTCCAGATGTTTCAGAAGGTGATCTTGCTGGACAAAGGCGGGCGGCTCGTCTTTTTCGGGACCCCTTCCGACGCGCTGCGGTATTTCGCAGAAGCAGAACATCAACATCAATTCGGCGCCGAATTAGGAGCGTGTCCATCGTGTGGAACGACACGGCCGGAATTCATTTTCGACGTTTTGGAGACGCCGCTGCGCGATCTGAGCGGCGACATCATTTACGAGGAGAACAGCCGCGGGCAGCTCGTGCCGGCGCGCCGTTACTCGCCGGATTTCTGGCGTGATAAGTACGAGGCATTCCGACTGATCCAGGACGTCAAGCAAGTCTCGCTACAACAGGACGAGGCGGGCCCATTGCCCGTCGCGGCAGTGCAAAAGAAACGGCTTCCGCTCCGGTGGCACGACGAGTGGACGCAATTTCGCACGCTGCTGCGGCGCGCTTTCATCAGCAAACTGCGCAATCGCGCCAATCTTGTGATCACGATTGGCGTTTCGCCCGTGCTGGCGCTGTTGATTGCAACCATCCTGCGGTATTCAGAGACGGGTACCTACGATTTTGCGTCCGCTTATCATATCCCGACGTTTTTGTTTCTCGGTCTGATCGTCGCGATGTTTCTCGGCCTAACGAACAGCGCGGATGACATCATCCGTGACCGGCCGGTGCTGCAACGCGAGCGCAACATCAAGGTGCGCTTGTCGTATTACGTGATCTCAAAAACCATCACGCTGGGAGTGTTTGCGCTCATTCAGAGCGTTCTCTTCGTGCTCATCGGCAATTTCGTTCTCCAAATCCGGGGCATGTTCTGGATCGACCTGGCGATCATGTTTCTCACCGCCATGAGCGGCGTGGCGCTGGGTCTTGTTATCTCATCGCTCGTCGCCGATCCGAAAACCGCGGCCAACATCGTCCCGCTTGTTTTGATTCCCCAGATCATCATGGGCGGCGCGCTCATCAAGTACGAGGACATGAATCGGAACCTCGGTCTGCTTTACTCCTTTTCACACTGGTTTTCCGAACATCCAAACTCGGAAAAGACAAAAAAGACGGAAAGCAAGTTGCAGGTGCCGCTCGTTTGCCAGTTCATCGCGATGCGTTGGTCGTACGAAGAAATGATTGTCGCGCAGGCCAAGCTCAATCCGCTTACCAAGCGCCAGGACCGCGCGCATGATGAAATTCAAAAGCTTGCGTCCAAAGCCGACACGGCTCAGCAGCGAGGGCACCTCGACGATTTGAAAAATGTGCTGGCATTGCTCTCGGGATTGGAAGGACAGTCCGCTGGGGAGATTGACCGATATTTGAAGCTGGTAGATCCGGTCATTGCCGGGAAGGAGAAGTTTGATCGCTCGCTGTTTAAGGACGCGAAGGGGCCGGTCACGGCGGACCAACTGTACGTGAACCAGAAAGTGGCCGATCTGACTTCAAGGGCCGAGATGGAGCAGAACGATTATCGCCGCGGCAGCAAACCGAACGTATTCTTCGGTCTGGAGAAACGCTATTTCGGAATCGCGTTCGGCGTGTTCACTTTCGACACGGTGGTGCTGGTCGTGTCCACACTCGGGTTGCTTGTGGTGCTTCATTGGATTTTGCGAAAACAACTGGAAGTGCGCAGAAACTGATTTTGAGTGCGGCGACATGTAGCCGCTTTGCAGTTGTCATTCCGAAGTCGCTTGCCTCGGCATAGCTTTATGCGAAGGCTGGGAGGAATCTCTGGACATAAAACTATGAGCAAAACTACACGCGATACTCCGAAGTTGATCGTCGCCGCTAGCGAGACCGATCCGGACATGCTTTACGCCACGAAGTTTTGGGCGCCTGATCCATTTATTTTTCTGCAGCGCTACGGCAAGCGCACACTGGTCTTGAGCGATCTGGAAATTGATCGGGGACGCAAGCAAGCCGACGCGGACGAATTCGTGATGTTCAGCGAGCTGGAGCGCGAGGTGCAGGGCAAATCAAAAAAGGCGCCGCCGTACGAGAAAGTGCTCGCCCATTTTCTGAAGAAACGCGGGGTGAGATCGGCGATTGTGCCCGCAAATTTCCCGCTCCGCTACGCGGAGGAACTCGCCGCAAACAAAATCCGTGTCCGCGCCACCGACGGATTTTTCTGGCCCGAACGTGAAGCCAAATCAGACAAGGAAATCGAGATGATGGGGCGCGCCTTGCGGATCACAGAAGCGGGACTCAAGCGCGCGATTGATGTGCTGAAAGCGTCGAAATCAAGTCCGAGAAAGCGATTGCGCTGGCAGGGCAAGGCGCTCACCTCCGAAATGCTGCGCGCAGAAATTGATTCAGCAATTTTGCGCGCAGGCGGTGTTCCGACCGGCACGATCGTAGCCGGTGGCGATCAGGCCTGCGAGCCGCATGAGCGCGGCCACGGCCGGTTGTACGCGGATTCATTGATTATTCTGGATGTTTTCCCGCGCGACGCGAAGACCGGTTATTTTGGCGATATGACCCGCACGGTGTTACGCGGACGCGCGAGCGAAGGGCAGCGAAAACTTTGGGAGACGGTGAAAGCGGGCCAAGCCCTCGCGCTAAAGAAAATCAAGGCAGGCGTCGACGGAATGACAATTCACAAAGCCATCCAGGAATTCTTCGCCAGTCGCGGTTTCCCGACCGAAGTACGCAAGGGTCGCCACGTCGGATTTTTCCATGGTACCGGCCACGGACTCGGCTTGGAAATCCACGAATATCCGCGTCTGCAAAAGGTGGTTCTGAAAGATCGCCAAGTGCTCACGGTCGAGCCGGGTCTTTACTATCCCGGCGTTGGCGGCGCGCGTCAGGAAGATGTGGTAGTGGTCACAAAGACAGGTTGTCGAATCCTCTCGCGTTTTCCGAAGCAACTGGAGATTTGAGCGGATCTTAAGGAGCGGCGATCTGGGCGACCGCCTGTCTGTGGGCGGCGGGTGAGAAGCCGTCGGTCCTCGAGGTGAAATGAACGCGCAACACCATTTGGCGTCTAATTTCCTACCCGGCGAAGTGACAAATCGCATCGCCGCGTTAAATTAGTTCCTCTCATGTATTATCCATCTGGTTTTGGATTGGGGTCTAATTGGCTGCTTTACATTGGCGTCCCGTTGATCATTGGAATTTGGGCGCAGATTCGGGTGAGCAGCGCGTTCGGCCGGTGGAGCAAGGTCCGCGCAAGCGCGAACGTTACGGGCGCCGAGTGCGCGCGCGAAATTTTGCAAGCGGCGCAGATCCGTGATGTTGAAGTCGTGGAGACGAACGATTTTCTCGGCGACCATTACGATCCGACCAAGAAGCAGCTGCATTTATCGAGTAATGTTTATCACACGCCTTCGGTAGCCGCTCTGGGCATCGCCGCGCATGAGACCGGGCATGCGATTCAGCACGCCCGGGCGTACGCCCCGTTGAAGGCGCGCATGGCCATTGTGCCGGTCACGATGATCGCGTCGCAGATGCTTCCATTTATCATTATCGGAGGACTGTTCTTTGGGATCACCGGTCTGATTACGCTCGGCATCTGGTGCTATTTGATTTTGCTGGCCTTCCAATTAATCACGTTACCAGTAGAATTCGATGCGTCTCGACGCGCGAAAATTATCTTGCGGGAAATGGGGATCATACAGCCGGGAGAAGAAGCGGCCGGTGTCAACAACGTGTTAAACGCAGCGGCGCTTACTTATGTGGCAGCATTCATTGCTGCACTGGGCAATTTGCTCTGGTTGATGTCGCTCCGCGACCG
>DATFXC010000068.1:0-5302 GCA_035258625.1 Candidatus Udaeobacter sp.
GCAAGCGTACGTCCGATCTTGTAATCAATTCCGCGTCCACGCGCCCATGCAAGCCAGCCATCCCAGAACGCGCGCACCTCGGGCGGCTCAGCAACGCTGACCGGAAGGAAATCAGGTTCAATTAAGAGCAATGCGCCGCGCGTGCTGTGACGAGATCGAACGCCCCTCGCTCCACCGGGCCGGCAAGGATGTCAGCCTGGCGCAACTCAAGGTTCGGCGCGCGCGCGTCAACGAGCGACAAATCCAGATCGACCGCAACCGCTGTTCCACCGGGACTGACTCGATCGGCGAGCCATGCAGAAATGGATCCGTTTCCGCATCCAAATTCAAGCGTGCGCGCCCCCGGCTTCACAACGTCAAGGTGGTCGATGTATCGGCGATGCATCGGGTCCAGTAATTCGGACATCAACGCCAGGCGCACTCCCTCGCCTTTTAAATCATGACCCAGAACGTACTTTGGCATCTGGCCGTGATGGTAAATTACTGACAAACAAGCGGCAAACGGGGCGTGCAACAAGCCGCTAAAAAAACGCAATCCATCAGCAGCAGTAAGGTGGGGGGTGTGCTACGGTGTCGCCGCAAATGAAGATCGCTTTGCGCATCGGCGTTCTCGCAGCCGCGGCGTGCGTGGTTGCGATGCTAGTTTGGCAGGGAGTCACGGCACAGGGCGTGCCTGATCCGCTGCGACCAAACACGAGTCCAACAGTGGCTTTTTTGGACATTGGAATTCTTGTTTTCCGCGAGGGCTTGGAATGCATTCTCGTGCTGGCAGCGATCACGGCGAGCATGACTGGTGCGAAGCGCGGGCATCGCCGGCCGGTGGCGTTTGGCGCAGCCTTCGCCTTTGTCGCCACATTGATCACCTGGTGCATTGCGGTGCGAATCGTCGGCTCGCTGAGTGACAATATGTCAGCACTCGATCTGCAGGCTGCCACCGGGCTCCTCGCCGTCATTGTTCTGCTCGTGATCATGAATTGGTTTTTTCACAAAATTTACTGGGGCGGATGGATTCGCGCCCATAATCGCCGCCGCAAGGCGTTACTAGAAAACGCGCGCACGGCTGAAATTTCACAAAGGCGCCTCTGGTGGGGACTGATTTTGCTGGGCTTCACGTCGTTGTACCGCGAAGGATTCGAAGTCGTGCTTTTTCTGCAGAGCTATCATCTGCGCCTGGGCGGACAAGTTGTGCTGAAGGGCGCGCTGCTCGGTCTCGGGCTGACCGGAATAGTGGCCGTGCTCACATTTGTTCTTCAGCAGCGCCTACCGTATCGAAAAATGCTAATTACCACCGGGATTCTGCTGGGAGTGGTGCTGCTTGTCATGGTTGGTGAGCAAG
The DNA here is from genome assembly GCA_035258625.1 of Candidatus Udaeobacter sp. GTDB lineage: Bacteria > Verrucomicrobiota > Verrucomicrobiia > Chthoniobacterales > UBA10450 > Udaeobacter. The sequence continues at coordinate 1,337 of DATFXC010000068.1, forward strand.
CACAGGAAATGCAGCTGGCGCATTGGATTCCCACTACCCCAATCAGTTTTCTTCACACATACATCCCGGCATGGATGGGACTCTGGTTCGCTGTTTTTCCAACTGTTGAAACGCTCCTTGCGCAACTCATCGCCGCCGTGCTCGTAATCGGATCGTATTTTGCCGCCCGGCGCTTCGGCGGTGGTCCAGCCGGTGGAACGGCAGTCGAAGCGCACGCACCGGGAATGGCTGCGATTAATGCGTAAGCACAATGACAAAGCTCGAATGACGAATGACGAAATAACGCCGCATATCAAAATCCGAAGCAGATCTGGCGTATAAGTTTCGTCATTCCTTCGTGCTTCGACATTCGGCATTCGTCATTGGGACGCCCACACATTCCAGTTGAACGAAATCGCAAGCTTTACACTGTAGGCGGATGATTTTGCTTCACCGTGTTCCTACGCTGGTTGGATTCCTTTTAGCTGTTTGCATTTCCCCAGCTTCTGTTCAATCTGCTGGTTCCCCTACCCCGACGCCAGCCGGAACAATCGATGAAAAATTGTTCAACGGCATGCGCTGGCGACAAATCGGCCCGTTTCGCGGTGGACGCGCGCTCGCAATCGAAGGTGTCGTGGGTGAGCCAGACACGTATTATTTCGGCGCGGTTGCAGGGGGCGTGTGGAAAACGACTGACGGCGGCGCAAATTGGATTCCGCTTTTCGATAAAGCACCGATTTCTTCCATCGGTGCCCTGGCAGTGGCGCCATCGGATCATAACGTGGTCTATGTCGGCACGGGCGAGGCTGCAATCCGCGGCAACACCACGTACGGCACAGGCGTCTTCAAATCCATCGATGGTGGCAAAACCTGGGAAAACGTCGGGTTGAAAGATACGCGGCAGATCGGCGCACTGATCGTCGATCCGCGAAATGAGAACGTGGTTCTTGCAGCGGCGCTAGGTCATGCATTTGGTCCGAACCAGGAGCGCGGAATTTTCCGCGCAAGTGATGGCGGCAAAACGTGGACGAAAGTTTTATCCAAAGATGAAAATACCGGCGGTATCGACATCGTTTTCGATCCGCATAATCCCAACATTGTGTTCGCCTCGCTCTGGCAGGCGCGGCGGCAGCCGTGGTTTTTTTCCAGCGGCGGTCCCGGCAGCGGACTGTATCGGTCGGAAGACAACGGCGTCACATGGAAACGCCTCGAAGGTAATGGTCTGCCCGATGGAATCCTCGGCAGGATCGGCATCGCCGTTTCCGGAGCTGATTCCAATCGCGTCTATGCCATCATCGAGGCGAGGGATGGCGGACTCTTCCGGTCCGACGATGCGGGCCAGCATTGGACGCGAGTAAATGACGACGGCCGATTTCGCCAACGCGCCTGGTATTTTAGCAAAGTTTACGCGGATCCAAAATCAGCGGACACCGTTTATCTGTTAAACACGGGACTGTTTAAGTCTGTCGATGGCGGAAAGACATTCAATCTCATGCCCGCTAGGCACGGGGATCATCATGGCCTGTGGATTGATCCAACGAACCCAAACCGAATCGCCAATGCCAGCGACGGCGGCGCCAGCATTTCAACGGATGGCGGTAAGAATTGGACCACTCAAAACAACCAGCCAACTGCGCAATTCTATCACGTTGCCGTGGACAACGCGTTCCCTTACCATATTTACGGCGCGCAACAGGATAACACGAATGTCGGTATCGCCAGCCGCAGCGATTCCGGCGTGATCGGACGCGAAAATTGGTTCGTTGCAGGCGGTGGTGAGTGCGGGTTTGTCGTGCCGGACCCTCGCGATTGGCACATCATCTATTCAAACAGCGAAGGCTATATCAGTCGCTACGACAAAAATAAAGAGGACGAGCAGGACGTTAGTCCGGTTCCTCTAGATAATTCCGGGCATGGCGCTGTTGATCTCACACATCGTTTTCAATGGGTTTCACCGCTAATGCTTTCACCGCACAACCCAAATGCGCTTTACACCGCCGCCGAATGCGTTTTCAGATCGACCGATCGCGGACAAAGCTGGACCCAAATCAGCGGTGATCTCACGCGCAACGACAAATCCAAGCAACAGCCGAGCGGCGGCCCGCTAACAAACGACATCACGTCAGTTGAATATTACGACACCGTATTTGCACTGGCTGAGTCGCCAGTAAACAAGGGAACCCTTTGGGCAGGCACAGACGACGGGCTCGTTCACGTTACAACTGACGATGGCCAACATTGGTCAAAAGTGACGCCTAAGATGCCCGAGTGGAGCACCGTCAGCATCATCGATCCCTCGCCGCACGAGGCGAATACAGCATACCTTGCGGTGGATCGGCATAAGCTGGACGATTTCAAACCGTACATCTTCAAAACAACAGATCTCGGAAAAAATTGGAGCGCAATCACAACCGGAATTCCCGATGGCGCGTATGTGCACGCGGTGCGCGAAGATCCGAAGCGCAAAGGCTTGCTTTACGCAGGAACCGAGCTCGGCGTTTTTGTTTCCTTCGACGACGGTACACATTGGCAGCCGCTGCAATTGAATCTGCCCGTAACGCCGATTCATGATCTCGTGGTCAAAGATGACGATTTAGTGGTAGCGACACACGGGCGTTCTTTCTGGGTGCTGGACAATCTGACACCGCTTCGTCAACTAAACACGCAATCCGCCGCCGCGGACGTCATCCTCTATCAGCCGCAGACCGCGGTGCGCTTGCACTATCCGGAGGAATTCGACAAACGCCAGCCTGTGGGCGACAACCCGCCGCCCGGGGCAATTATCGATTACTATTTCAAGGCCGCGGCAAAGGATGAAGTCTCACTCGATATCCTCGATAGATCCGGCAAAGTACTCAGGCATCTCTCCAGCAAAGAGAAAAAAGAAGGTGAGCAACCACCTGAATGGCCGGATCGCGTCGGGCGGGTGAAGACAATCCCAGCCAACGAAGGGATGAACCGGTTTGCGTGGGACCTTCGTTATGACGATCCGATTCAAATCCCGGGCGCGTTTTATTCGAGCACAGGACCAAAGGGCCCCCTTGCTCTTCCGGGCGATTATCAGGTGAGACTGACCGTCGGCGGCAAATCGCAGACTGCGCCGCTACATTTGGTGATCAATCCGCGAACGAAAGGAGATGAAGCGGGGTTGCAAAAGCAATTCACTTTGGCCATGCAAGTGAATGATCGGATTTCCCAACTGCACCAGGCTGTCAATGAAATCCGCGATCTCAGAGCACAAATTCAAAATTTGCACAAACGTTTCGGTGATGATCAACGCTTAAAACCCGCGCTCGGGGCGGCGGACGATCTCGATCACAAAATGTCCGAGGTCGAACAAAAGCTCATTCAGGTCAACATGAAGGGGTCTGAAGCAAATCTCGCCTTCCCGAACATGTTGAACGAGCGGTTCGACACGTTTAGCCACACTATTGAGTCCGGCGATGGTGAGCCGACTAAGCCGCAGCTCGACGCGTTTCAAACATTGAGCACCCAGCTCGACGAGCAGCTAAAGAAATGGGCGCAGCTCAAGAAGGAAGACGTTGCCAAGGTGAGCGAGTTGATTAAACAAGCCAACTTGCCCACGCTGATCATCGCGGAGCCGAAGAAAAGTTGACACCGTGGATCGCGCTGTCCCCAACGCGATGTTAAACATTAGCGGCGAAGCCGTGAAGATTGACATCGTCTTCGGAGAAGCCGATCCACCATGAAGATCGAGAAAGCCGTAATCCTCGCGGCCGGGCGTGGCACGCGGATGCGCGAGCTTACCGCTGAGCTTCCCAAGCCGATGATCGAGGTGCGCGGCAAGCCAGTGTTGCAGCACATTATCGAAGGGCTGCGCGATGCAGGAATTCGGGAGTGTCTGATCGTGGTCGGGTATCGCGCCGATGCGGTGCAGGTTTTTTTCGGCGACGGTTCGCACTACAACATCGCCATTCAGTATAAAACGCAAACAGTGCAAGACGGTACGGGGCGCGTTGTAGAGCT
>DATFXC010000069.1:0-5202 GCA_035258625.1 Candidatus Udaeobacter sp.
GAAAACGGAATCGCCCCACTCGTAGAGCTTCATCTTGTCCACGATGTCTGCTCCCACCATCTCCGCTCCGAGTAGACCGGTTATGAGGAACCCCGGGTCGATATTCGAGACGATCAGCTCACGAACGGAAATCTGTTCACCGGTTGCGAGACGCACAGAAGTAGCGCGCTTTGGGTCGCCGAGAATTTTTTCAACAAGCGCGTTGGTGCGGATTTCGCCGCCATGTGCTCGGAGGTCTTCAGCCAGTGCTAGCGTTACGCAGTGCATTCCGCCTTTGACCAGATTGTTCCCGGCGTTTTGCAGGACCGAGGCAAATAGCCAGCCAAGCTCCGCGCCTCCAGCATCGTCGGGCGAGGCGCCTAAAAACGTGGCGAAGGAACCGAACAGTGTCTTCGTTGCGTCGGCTTCGAGCATCTGGTCCGCCCACGATCTGACGCTCTGCATGCTGAACCGATAGGCCTCCATGCCAGCGGGCGAAGCGGCAAATTTCGCTGCGGCTGCCGGAAACGAAGGCGGCGGTGAAAACATCGCGGCAGTGATCGCATCCTTTTGCACGAGGAACTGGTGCATCAGCGCACGCCATGCGTCGCCGTCCTTGACCGAATACCGAGCGATCTCGGAGACCGTTTTTTCGATATCGCGATGGACGCTAATAATGTCGCCATCGGGAAAGGCATGTGAAAAAGGAATCGTCGGTTCGATGAGTTCGTAGCGAGCAAGCAAACCCAGCTCGTTCGGAACCGGTGAGAGATTTGCAAGTTGATAACCGCTCGCGTGAATGTCCGACCAAAAGCCGGGCAGCGTTTCCTCTTCGGTAACAGTCATTCCGCCAACCGCGTGATATTGTTCGAGCACGAGAACCTTCAGGCCAACCCTGGCCAGATAACAGGCGCATGTCAGGCCGTTGTGTCCCGCGCCGATCACAATCGCGTCGTAAGAATGCGGCATAGTGAGGTGAACCGGAGGAATTTTTCAGTTGCGACGACTGCGCAGAATGCCAAGCTGCGCGCACTGACGAAAGCCGAAAGTTAAGCGCTGCAAGTTTAACGAATCGGCGCGCTGGGTGAGGATCACAGGAGAAAGACAATGGCCCAAACCGAAATAGATGCTATCCGCGCCCTGCTCAGTTCGAAGCCACGACCGATTGGATGGGCCAAACGGCGCAAGCGTCTCGATGACGTCGGAGCTGCTTGGCCCGTTGCAGAGGATGTCGAACTGGCTGCGGTGGATGTAAACGGCGTGCCGGGCGAATACTCAATAGTTCCGGGGAGCGATCCTTCTCGTATTCTGATGTATTTTCATGGCGGCGGTTATTGTTCCGGTTCAATCCAGAGCCATCGTCGTTTGGTGACCGAAGCCGGCCGGGCGGCGAAAATGCGGACCCTCGCCGTCGCGTATCGACTCGCCCCGGAGCATCCGTTTCCCGCAGCTTACGACGACGCGCTGACGACGTGGCGATTCTTGCGAAATCAAGGTATCGCCGCTTCACAAATAGCGATCGGTGGCGACAGCTCCGGGGCTGGACTCACTCTGGCATTAATCGGCCGCCTAAGCGATGCACACGAGGAGCTTCCCGCTTGCGCGTGGCTCGTGTCGCCGTGGGCGGACCTGACGATGTCAGGCGCGACGGTTGCGAGCAAGGCTGCGGTCGATCCGCTCATTCACAAAGACTATCTGAATGAATTGGCTGAGGCCTATCTGCCCACTGGAATGGATCGAAAAGATCCGCGCGTCTCCACGCTCTACGTCAATTTCGGAAACTTTCCTCCCATGCTGATCCAGGTTGGTTCTAACGAGACCTTGCTCGACGACTCCACTCGACTTGCCGCGCGGGCCGGTGCAGCCGATGTCGCAGTGACTTTGGAGATCTGGCCAAATATGATTCATGCATGGCCTTTGTGGAACGCTCATCTGGAAGATGGCCGTCATGCCCTCGCCAGCGCAGGCTCATTCATCCGGGTGCACTTTTAAGGCGCAAATTGCCTTCGCGAAAATCGCCGAGATTGCTGCCGAAAAAACGCTTCACTACTTTGTTTTGTCATTCTGAGCGAAGCGAAGAATCTTCGATCAGTTCGATTCCAGGAAACGTGCAGTGGCCAACAAATAGTCAGAGATCCTTCGCATTCGCTCAGGATGACAGGCATTAAGGTCGGCTATATCAAACCGCGTTTTCTGAAGTCGCCGAGATTGCCGCCGGACGAGCGCTCCACGAGGTCGATGGTGAATTTGAGCAGACAAACTTCCCACGCGTCGTCGACGCCGTGGATAATGGCGCTGAGTGGTTCGTTTTTGTTTTCGACCTGCCGCCTGGTGCGATTGATCACCGTCCCGATTGAGTCGCTCAGCGTCTGTTCGTTCAGATCGGTTTTGCGAAATTGAAAACCGTAACGGAGCACCGCGATGTTTCGCGCGTGCTCACGCAGTTGATCCACGTATCGCTCGGCCTTTTCTCCGAAGCCCTCCAGTAGCAACCGGCAATAATGTTCCGGCGTCAGAATCTGCGGGCGTTCGGCCTCGATTTTCCCGTTGCGAATACGCACCTGGTTCACGCGGTCCATCAACTCCGAGATCAAATAAAAATTGAAACTGGTGCTGCCGAACGTCGCGATCTGACGCTCGGGTGCAAGAATCACGCGCGTATTTTCAAGCGCGTAGTCAAAATCGTCGCGGGTCATGAGGGTTGTAAGTTATGGTGTCCGTTGCTCTTTTCAACGGACCGGGAGATGGGGAGGAACGATTGTGTCGTCTGCGATAAACCAGCTACAGTTACTTACTTTTTCGCCCGCGATTGCTCGCCGCTCGTTTGCTGCTGTTGCTGCGGCTGCTGTGGCTGAAACAGCGAGGCATATTCGCCGTAGCCTTCTTCCTTTAGTTTTTCTGCCGGAACAAAGCGCAACGCCGTCGAGTTTATGCAGAACCGTTGGCCGGTCGGGGCGGGGCCATCGTCGAACAAGTGGCCGAGGTGCGAATCGCTCGATTTCGCACGAACCTCGGTGCGCTCCATTCCGTAAGAAGTATCCCGCTTTTCCGTTACGCTCTCTGACCTGATAGGTTTGGTGAAGCTCGGCCAACCCGTGCCGCTGTCGAATTTGTCGAGCGAACTGAAAAGCGGCTCGCCCGTGATGATATCGACATAAATTCCCGCCTTGTGATTATCCCAGTAGGCGTTGTGAAACGGGGTTTCCGTGCCGCATTGACGCGTCACCTTGTACTGGTCCTTGGTTAACTTCTCTCGCAACTCGGCGTCGCTCGGAACGGGTTTGGTCGGATTCATTTTCTCGGCTTCTTGCTTCTGCGCTTGAGCATACCCGAAATAGATCGAGCCGACAATCACAACGAATGCGCCGGCCAGCCCAAACCACAGAGTTTTGTATGAGTGTTTGTGTTTATTTATTAATCGCATCGCTCTCATCCCTGTTTTCTCGCGTGAGAATTGTCCCCTTAGCAGTGCTTAACTCTGCGCACAATTGCGCTTCCTTAAGGAATGCGGGGGGATTTGTTTCCTAACTAAATTCGCAGATTAGACATGAAATGGTTGGGACGCGTTCAATCCTGTCGCCCGGCTTCGGGAACGCGAATGTAGCGGCGAAAGAGAATCAATCCGACCGGTGCCACCGAAGCCGCCAAAGCAAAAATCAGCCACATTCTTCCCACGTGCCGCGGCCCCTGCTCGGGGCAAAACGCGGCAAGCAACCACCCGCCGGTGCCGACAAGGAGTTTGCCGACGAGGAAGGGAAGGTACGCCAGCGAACCGTACGAAGCTTCCTGTCCTCGTGGAGCAATCGCAGCAGCATACTCGTATACCCGGGGCGAATAGAAGGCTTCGCCGACTGAAAAGACGATCAGATACAGCGCGGACATCACGTAGTAAGGGTGAATACTTCCCTTCACTCCAAGGTAAGCGTGCCCCAGCCATTGGCCGAACACACCGTTGGCAGCCGAGACAAACCATTCTGTTGGCAGTGCCATGATGAATACTCCCGCGGCGCAAATCACTCCGCCGATCACTACCATCCGATACGCCGCAAACTTTTGCGTCAGCGCTCCTACGATCGGCACCAGGATAATGATTACGATCGCGTTGATCGCAGAAAGTTTCCCGACCGGAGCGTTCGCGCCGAGTTCGCGAATGCCGAACTTTGGAAAGACGTAATCCATTTGCAAGAAGATCGCCTTGAGAAATCCGATGAAGACAAAGAACAGCAGCAACCGGTAAAATCCTGATTGGCCAACCAATCGTCGAAAAAGATGCGCGGAGTCGATCGCGCTTTGGCGCACTGTTTCCCAAATACCACTTAAGAAATTCCCGGCAGCGTCTCGACTGCGGGATATCTGATCAATCACCCGACCGCCGTTTGTTGCTTCCGCGCCACGCCGCAGAAAATAAATCACGGGAAACAGCACGATCTCGAAAACAAGGCTGACCATGAACAACTCCTGATAGCTGCTTGGTTGAAATCCGAAGAGACTGACATGGAAGTTGAGTTGGCGGACGTAGTCGAAAATCCAGCCTGCGGCGATGTAGCCGACGTTCATTATCATGTAGATGATCGAGAAAGAGATCGATCGTTGCGCGACTGTGGAGTAGCGCCGCGTTGCCGCTAGCAGCACAGGCGTGCCGAGTGCTTCGCCAATTGCTAGCGGAAGGACCCCACAAGCTAACGCCAACGATGGGATTGTCGTAACGACCATGACGCTGCGAGCAACTGTGCAAATGGCGACGCCAAGGAAAAAAGTGCGGCGCAACCCGATCGCATCCGTGATAGAGCCGGCAAGCAACGTAAAGATCGTCATCGCCGGCGCCCAGACCCAGCCCACCAACGCTCCCGCCGCTTGATCGCTGAAGCCGAGGTCTTTCGACAGCCACAGCACCATTGTTTTGTTTGTCACCGAATACGCCGCGTAAATCAGAAACTTGATCAGGAACGTGAGCCACAACTCGCGTTTCGCGCCCTTGAGCACGGTAAATTTCGCGAGAAAACCGCGCAGACCTGTGTCTACTCCAGCAGACACAATTTCTTCCGACGGGATTACTTCTTTAGTTGTTTGGCCCACGGCGCTGAACTATTCCGTCATTCCGAGCGAAGTCGAGGAATCCGGTGGAGTTACCTTTCGACTTCGCTTGGGTCAACTGCGTCGCCGCTCAGCACACCATGTCAACAAAGTCCATAGCCAGCTTGCCGAGTCCTCGATGGCAAATAA
>DATFXC010000070.1:0-4430 GCA_035258625.1 Candidatus Udaeobacter sp.
CTGGACCAATCGCCATCGCGGTTGCACGCGCTGCCAGATCTTCACGCGCAGTGATGACGATCACTTTGGTACGCGGTGAGATCGCGCAGAGGCGCGCGAGCAGCTCCAAACCGGTTACCTGATCCATCCAGATATCGGTGACGACCACTGGCACGTGATGAGTGCCGGCGTGTGCCAGAAAATCTTCAGCTTTATTGAACGGCCGCACCTTGAATCCTTCAGACGCGAGCAGGTAATGCATCGATTTGAGGACGGAAGGATCGTCATCTACGACGCAGACCTCATTCGCTTGCGTGTCACTCGATTCGCTCATGCTGCCGCCTTACTTTTCTGAATTTCTCCCCGAGCAGCCGGCAGGCGAACAACCATGCGCGTGCCGCGATCAGGGGCATTCTCGCCGGTAATCGTGCCGCCGTGCGCCTCAACAATCGATCGAACAATGGCGAGACCCATGCCCATTCCTTTTTGTTTCGTGGAAAAGAAGTGATCGAAAACTTTGTCCGGGCGATCCTTTGGCAATCCCGTTCCAAAATCGCGCACGCTAACTTCGGCCAGATCGCCTTTATCGGAACGGGTTCGAACAATCACGCGGCGTTCTGCCGGCGGAAGTCCTTCCATCGCGTCGAGCGAGTTAATGATCAGGTTAAGCAGCACTTGTTGAATTTGAACAAGAGTTCCCTGCACTTGGGGAAGGTGAGGATCCAGCTCGGTCGTGACGACGCTTTCCCGATTCAACACGTCTGAACTCACGAGTCGCACGGTGTCGGTAATGATTGAATTGAGGTTTAACAGAGTGTGCACACTGGGCTCCTTGCGAACCAAGCTCCGGATGCCTCGCATGACTTCGCCCGCGCGCTGACTATCCGCCACCATGCTCTGGAGTAACTCTCGCAAGAGCTCCACGTCGATGTTTCCGCGTTCGAGAAAGCGTCGAGCGGCCGAGGCATTGTTTGCGATGGCGGTAAGGGGCTGATTAAGCTCGTGCGCAAAGGATGCGGTCATCTCACCCATCAGGGCCACTCGATTTCGATGCGCCATTTCCTCGCGCTGGACCTGAACCTGAAGCGCAGCCTGTTTTTGCGCACTCACATCAAGTGTTACGCCAATCGTCTCCAGGAGGTTTCCGTGCTCATCCCGCAAACAGCGTCCGCGCATGATTACCCAACGCGTCTTGCCGTACGGCAACAGAAGGCGGTGCTCGCTCTCGAACGCTCCACGCAGGGAGCACGAACTATCGTAGTCAGCTTTGACCGCAGCTCGTTCGTCGGGATGAATCCGTGAAACGATCAGGTCACAGGTCAAAGAAAGTTTTGAGTCAAAGCCATAAATCCTGCGTCCCTTGTCGCTCATCCAGGCGTCGCCTTCCGGATACAAAACCCAGAAAGCAAGGTCGGTCGACTCAGCAGCCAAACTAATGCGGGCATCCCGCTCCCGCAGAATCTCCTGTTGGCGCTGACGATCAATCGCGATACCGGCAATATGTGTGGCGATTTGTGTGAGCCGCGTTTCTTCAGGCCGCGGGCCACGTGTTTCCTGGCGATACATCGCAAACGAACCCAACACCTCGCCCTGAGGAGAAAGAATTGGACTCGACCAGCAGGCGTGAAGTCCGCAAATTTTTGCGAACTCGCGATAATCGGTCCAGAGCGGATCGGTCATGACGTCGGTCACAATAACTGGCTTGCGTGTGAACATGGCGGTGCCACAGGAACCGTTGCGCGGCCCGATCGGCGCGCCGTCTACTGCTTTCACATAAGCTTCGGGCAAATTCGGCGCTGCGCCGTGACGCACATGCTTCCCATCACGGTTCAAGAGAAGGATGGAACAACGCAATCCTTCTGCCTGTTCTTCCATGAGAAGAACCAGGCTCTTGAGCACCTCTGATAACGGAGCGTCCGCAGCGATCATTTCCAACACTCGGCTCTGTCCGGCCCGAAAAAATTCTTCCTCCTTAATTTGGGTGATGTCGCGGCAAACGATGACGCCGCCTAACAAATCACCGTCGCCGCCGCGCAGCGGGCGGCCAGTAATTCGCGTCCAAATACCGTGGGGTGCCTTTTCATGTCGTACGAACATCTCAATGTTGTCGACCTCCTCACCACGAATCGAGCGCGTCATTGGCAACTGATCGTGAGGAAAAGGTGTGACCTTGTCTGGCAGATACAGTCCGTAATGCTGCGACCATTCGGCCGGCTGGACTTGCATCGCACCCTTTCCGAACATGCGCTCTGCCGCAGGATTGAACACGAGAAAGTTATTGTCCTTGTCCGCGACGATGACGGCATCGCCCATGTTGGACAAGATGGAGTGCAGGATTTCGTTGGTCCGGGAGAGCTCGGCGGTGCGGCGCGTTACTTTTTGCTCCAACTGGTCTCGGCTCTCACGCAATGCCTGCGCCAATTCCCGTTGCTCGGTAATGTCGGTGTTAGTCCCAAACCAGCGCGCAATTTTGCCCTCTGCATCGAAAATCGGAAGCGCACGGGAAAGAAACCATCTGTATTCACCAGTTTTGCTCCGTAAAGGGAAGGTGTCCTCCCAAGGTTGGCCGGTCGCAAATGCGACCTTGATGCGTTCAACTACTCGAGCGACTTCATCCGGGTGATGGACCTTCTGCCAACCCCATCCTTTCATCTCCTCGAGCGTGGTGCCGGTGTATTCGTACCAGCGGTCGTTGTACCAAAAACTGTAACCCTCACCATCGGCCATCCAGGCGAGCTGGGATATGGAGTTTGCCAGAGTCCGGAACTGCCGCTCTCTCGCCGCCGCCTCTGCGTGCGTAGCGCGATGAAGCAAGTCTAATTGCCCGGCGACAGATGCGATCACGTTTAGCAAGCGCTCATTTTGCGCACGCGACTCACGCATGAAAAATTCGAGGACCGCGATGACCTGGTTGCCTGAGAGAATTGGAATTCCAACGCCCGTCTTCAAACCTGCGATCCGGGCGGCCGCCGATCGCGGAAAATTAGGGTCGTCGGTGACGTTCTCAACCCAGGCCGGCCGTTTCGATTCCCACACGCGTCCCGGAAGACCAACGCCCGGTTTAAAGTGGGATGACTCAGAGACGGTCTTGAAAGGTTTCAGCTCGCCGTCACCGCAATACCACGCCGAAACGAGATCAAGAAGAGTTCCTTCTCGGTTTGGCACCCACGCGTGTCCGAGCACCCAGCCCGTCTTTTCGCAAACGTCGCGGAGCACAACTTCCAACGCGGACGACAAATCCTCGGCTGTCGTCAATTCCGTTGTAATCGTTTGGAGCAAACTGAGCTGCTCTTCACTTTCCTGGCGCTTTTTTTCCGCGCTTTGAGATGTATGAGTTCTTTTAGGATCCCTGTTCATAGACTCCGTGGGAGTTAATCTTGTGATACGCGACAGCATGATTCCATTAGACCAAAGTCCTACTAAGGAAGTAAGAACCGCTCCGGCAGAAAACCAACCGATGCAAGATAGTTACGGACCCAGTGGAAGCAAAACTGGAAAAACCCCCGCTCAGTCTCCACAGACGAACGGTGAGCTTTATTTTGTCCCCAAATCCGAAGGTGATTTCACACAGCGAAAACCGAGGTGATTCGTACCGGTATTGACTTCGCCTTTGCCGCGCGTGCCGACGATGTAACGCGAACAATATTGCTCGTTGCAAAGAAACGAGCCGCCGCGATGAACACGTTTCTTCTCGTTAGGCTCAGCAGGATCAAATGCCGAGTCCGGTCCTCGCGGATTGCGCGCGACTCCTCCTTTGTCGGCCAGGCTTTGGTAGTAATCAGGCCGATACCAATCGCTGCACCATTCCCAAACGTTGCCGGCCACATCGTAAAGCCCATAGCCATTCGGCGGAAACGATTTCACCGGGGCAATGCCGGTGTAACCGTCTTCGCCTGCATCTTTGACTGGAAATTTTCCCTGCCAGGTGTTGGCCATCCATTTGCCGCCCGGGCGAAATTCATCGCCCCACACGTATGTTTTTCCTGATAACCCGCCGCGCGCGGCAAATTCAAACTCCGCTTCTGTCGGCAAACGTTTGCCCGCCCATTTGGCGTAAGCTTCCGCATCGGGATACGCGATGTGCACGACAGGGTAATTCTCCTTGCCTTTGAGGTCGCTTTGCGGTCCGAGCGGGTGACGCCAGTTCGCGCCCTTCACGTAGCTCCACCATTGATAATGATTGTTCAGCTGAACTTCGTGGTCCGGCGGCGCGAACACCACTGCACCGGCCACGAGATTCTCCTCCGGCGCAGTCGGAAACTCCTCTTTCGTCGGTGTGCGTTCAGCAATGGTGATGTAACTCGTTGCCCTAACGAACTTCTCAAACTGTGCGTTCGTCACCGGGGTCGCATCCATCCAGAAAGCATCCACATAAACACGGTGAACCGGTTCCGAATCATTTGAGGCCATCGGCATTTCATGACTTCCGCTACCGCTCACAGCTGCGCCCA
>DATFXC010000071.1:0-7431 GCA_035258625.1 Candidatus Udaeobacter sp.
ATATCGAAAAGATCGTCCGGAGTCAGAGTGCGATAGTGCGGTGACTCGACGTGATCGCTGGCGACAAAAAATTTCTGCTGCCCATTAGGCGCCGTGAAGATGCCAGTCTCCGGATTGTAGGTGCCGTCTGTGAGAAATTGCAGAGTCAGAAACGGATGGGTTGTCCCGCCTTTTCTCAGGTTAATCTCGATCGCATACGGTTCCCATTTTCCATCCTTCGCGCGCACCACCACAAAATCCAGGGCGAAACGCCCTATAACACCTTCTTTGGCCAAACGCCTGCCTACCTTTGCAGCTGCCTGAGTGATCAGGCTGGCGTAGGCTGTATCGGCCGGGAACACGCACCCAAGGTAACTTTGCCCGGTCGGTCCGCCCAGGAGCTGGTCATGCGTTGATAATAGTTCAACCTTACCGAGCGGCGTGATGCGGAGCTGCACGCTCGGGCTTCTGAACTCTTCTCCCACGATCCGTTCTTCCACTACCCCTTTCCGCTCCTGGAGCTTCTTCATATAACTGTCGTAAGTAATCCCCTGTAACTCGAATTTCATACCGCGAAGGCGTTCTTCTAACGTAGATTTAACAAAGAGAGATGGAAGCCCTCTTAGGTCAATAACTGCGTTCCCTTCGCCGGAAACGCCTTCATTCAACTTGACCATCACCTGCTCGATACAAGGTTTTGCCACCCGCATGTCCACGATGGCCTTGAAGAGTTCGTCCTCGCTGGTAATGTTCTCGCGGCCCAAAGGATATGGCACACCTTCGTCCATAAAAATTTTGCGGCTGCCGCTCTTTGTTCCCAGCGGGAAGAAGTTTGGATCGGCCCCGTACATGGGAATCCCGAGTCGCAGCGCCAGCTCCTTCTCGCGATTGGTTGTGTTAAAGGGCACAAGGTGCGCCCGATCGGGATCCATTATCAGCGATCGAATGCGCTGAATCAGTCGTGGCCGGTCGAGAAGTTTATCGCTGAGCGGACGCACTGAACCGTCCATGGGCGAAGGCAGGAAAAGCCGCTGTCGCGCATGGCTCGGGATGACGCCGGGCAGGAGATCGAGATAATAATCGATAATGCTGGGCAAAATCGTTTGCGACGTCACATAAATCAGTCGCGCCCGCGGCTGGCGAAGCAGCAATAGGAGGAATAGAAAGCGTTCTTCGTACGCCTGCATGACTGCGCCCGAATCGATCGCGTCGATGGACATCGAAGGTACGACCACTATCGTTTGTGGGTCCTGGTTGAATCGTTCGATTGATTTCCACAACGGCACCAGCTTCTTCTGGAGCCGATCAAAGTCGGCCTGTAAATCGGACAGAGATGAATTCATTTTTGCAGTTACAAGATTATTGGCGGCCAATTGCGCGGTGGTCAATCACGTAACTCGATATCAGATGTTGTGATCCCATGCAGAACTACCGTACCGATGCCCGGCTACAGGAAAAATTTAGTGTCCATTCGTGTCCATTCGTGATTACAAAGACAAAGGATCATGAATGAAACACATCACGAGGACCCGCACGCGCCGCTGAGTTATCACGGCGCCTGGCGGATCGTTTGGCTGGTTTTCTTTCTTTTTATCGTCTGGTTAGTTTTGCGCGCGCTGCAACCGGTGATTTTGCTGTTCGCCCTGGTCTTCCTTCTGGCGATGGTCCTGAACCCGATCGTGGTGTGGTTGCACAAACATCACGTACCGCGCTTCGTGAGTGTGATCCTGCTCATGCTCGCACTAATCGCTGTGACCACGACGATTGTTGTTTTCGCCATTCCCCCGCTGGCCAGACAAACCCAGGAGTTGGTGCGAAGCGCACCGAGCGTCTGGCAGGGTGTTCGCACCCGCATTGAGTCACTCACCCGAAATTATCCGGCAGTGCGCGAGGCATTGCCGCGCGCAGATGAGGTGGCGGGAAAAGTTGGTGCAGCTGCGGGACCGGTCGGAAACATCTTACTCAAATCGACCATTGGTTTTGTGGGCGGCGTGGCCAGCACGATCCTGGCGATTCTTCTGCTTGTATTTGTGCTGGTGAACCCTCGCCCGCTGGTAGCTGCTTACCTCGCGCTCGCGCCCGATCGTCATCGCGAGCAGGCCCGTCGCACTCTCGAACGGATGATGCGACAAATGATCGCGTGGGCGCGCGGCGTCGCGATTAATGGCGTCATTACCGGCGTATCGATCGGCACGCTGCTTTGGCTGATTGGGGTACAGCCGGCGCTCATCTTTGGCGTGTTCGCGTTCCTGGGCGAGTTCTTGCCAAATATCGGCGCGTTTCTGGTTTCCATTCCCATTTTACTTGTGGCGTTGAGCATGGGCGCGACAAAATTCTGGCTGGCCCTCTGCGTGGTCCTACTCGTTTACCAAGTTGAATTGAATGTTCTGGTGCCAGGCGTGCTCGGCAAAGAAATGCGATTACATCCGGTCAACATCTTGTTCTTTACGCTCGCGACCGCTGAACTGTTTGGCCTGCTGGGAGTGTTCCTCGCTGTCCCTGCCGCGGCGCTGGTGCAAATTGTGATAGACGAATTTTATTTGCAACCGCGCAAGATCGACCATGCCACGGTTGATCGCCAGGCAGACGCGCTATTGGGAGGCAGGAAGTGACCCGCTGTAGGGCGCCTGTGTCAGACGTCACTCGGTTGAGGAAACTTCCTAAAAACACCAGTGCGCCGACGATTTCTTCAGGCCATGTCAGGGAGTAAGTCCTCTTGATTGCGTTCGATTTGGGAACTTGTCGGCTAGCCCGAAAAATCCCCCCGTAAGGACAGGCATAGGTGCAAAAGCCTTTTTGCCCCTGGGAAATAGACCGTCATGAAACCGCAGACGAAAAGAAATGGAATGGCCACTGCTACGGAGGGAAACGTCTGCCAAAAATTGGTAGTTCACCAGATGATTGGTGAATTTGGGAATAAGCGGTTCGTGCGGCGCCGAGAAGAGTCGATAAACCGTGGGCCAGACAAACATGTACAGCGCGCCAATGAGTGGCACATACACCAACAATCGCGACCGGAACGGCTTTGGATGAAGCCCATTTTCTTGAGCAGCCAGCCGCAGAGGTCCTGCAGCGCGAGAATGTGACAGCCCCAGCCGCAAACGTATCGCCCGAAAATCAACGTCGCCAGGATCGCCAGAGTAAAAAAGATGAAGCCTGCATTGAGGAACCCCTTCTGCAACGTGTGCATAATTTCCGAAGGCTCGATGGGCGAAACCGTCTTGCCACCTACGCGCCACTGGATGATGTGCGCGATCATGAACAAATTGAGAAGGATCAACGCCGCGGCGCGCAACCGGCTGGTCTTTGACTTGCGGATCCCGGTTTTTGAACCGGCGAACTCTTGAAAACTCCACTCTTCCGGGAGCTCGGCGTTTTTAGTTCTCGGCTGACGCAACCGCTTTTCACGAGGTCGCCGAATTTACGCCAAAACGCCGTTTGCGCTAATGATTGGCTTTTGCTTAAGGGACGTTCGACACTCAAATTCATCCACTCATAACCACTGATGAAAAAGAAAGCCCCTTCACAACCTGTCCGCCGCAGCCTTGGCGAAGGCGGGTTCTTTAACATTCGTGTCTTAATTGCTGCTCTCCTTTGCCTCGCCGCTGTCGCTGTGGCGCTGATAGGCTTCGGCCTGTATCCGGGAGCATCCCTCCTGGCGAAGCCGAGTCAGCAACAGACACAACAATAGCAACCCCACTGGGTTGTCGTTCACTCGTCTCATAACGATGTCTCAGCGCCCCTGCGCGAAATGGCAACCTGGCCTCTGGCACCTGCTCGTGAACATGAGGGTCCTGAAAACCCAAAGATTGGCATTGTTCGCGAAAGTGGAAGCATACCTGACACGGTCGTTCAAAACCGACTCATGAACAATCTGGTAGGGAGCATAATCCCTGGTCTTAACTTTGAAGGCATCCCTTACCCAGGCGTTGACTGTTTCTGCGCCCCCCCGATACGGACGGTTACGTCGGGCTAACGCAATATGTTCAGATAGTGAATGAGGGCTATCAGGTCTTTGACAAGGTCACCGGCAATTCGGTGCTTGGACCAGCGAGCATCCGGTCACTCTGGGTTGGCTTTGGCGGTGTTTGCGAAACTGGCGGTGGCGGCGACCCGATCGTGCTCTATGACAAGATGGCTAACCGCTGGGTCATCAGCCAATTCGCTGTCAGTACGGGTACCAGCGTCCCAAACCGGGAGTGCATTGCCGTTTCCACCACTAGCGATGCCACCGGCTCATACAATCGGTACGACTTTGATCTTCGCCCCTTCGGCCTCAACTATTACGATTATCCAAAGTTGGGCAGCTGGCCCGATGCCTATTACATGTCAATGAACATATTCAATTCGGCAGCCACGGCTTACCTGGGCACGCAGCCGTTCGCTTTCGACCGCACCCAGATGTTAAGCGGTTTGCCAGCTACGGTTATTAATCTTGGCCTTGTTGGTTCGCCGGCGGATCTTGAGGATCCGGTCATGCCCTCCGACCTCGACGGTTCGATAATGCCGCCTTCTGGCGCTCCGAATGTGTTTGTAGAGTTCCCAGACACCACAGGCAATAATGGTGGCCACTACAGATACTGGCAGTACAGCGTGGGAGTGCCTTTCGGCAACAACCCGACCTTTACTCAGTTTACCGGTCCAACGGCAGCGCCATTTACCTTCCTCTGCCCTACGACCCGCTCGTGCGTGCCGCAGCTGGGCACGACTGGCATGCTCGACGGCATCGGTGACCGACTAATGTTCCGCCTGGCCTATCGGAACTTTGGCAGCCCGGCGGCGCCGAACGAATCGTGGGTCGGAAACTTTTCAGTAAGCGCAGGCGGGGTAGCAGCTCCGCGCTGGTTCGAGCTCAAGAACTTGGGTGGATCCAGTGGCACAATCAATCAAGAGGGCACGTATCAGCTGGACAGCACCTGGCGCTGGATGGGCAGCGCCGCGATGGATCGGTCGGGAAATTTGGCGCTCGGTTTTAGCGCCTCGAGCGCTACCATCTATCCTCAGATCCACTACGCTTTCCGCCTGGCGACTGATCCACTGGGCACTTTGACTGGTGAGAACGATGCGTTTGATGGCACTGGCAGCCAAGTCGGCACAGGCAGCCGCTGGGGCGACTACAGCTCGATGACGGTTGATCCGGTAGACGACTGCACTTTTTGGTACACCCAGCAATACTATTCTGACCCCAATAGCAGTTTTAACTGGCGCACCCGTATCGTTAGCTTCAAGTTTGACACGTGCGGCGCAGGCCCGAGTCCAACACCAACAGTTACACCTAGCCCAACGCCTACAGCCACGGCGCCAGCAACAGCGACGCCGACTGCAACTATACCTCCGAAGGCAACTCCTACGGCTACGGTGCCATCAACAGCAACGCCTACAGCCACGGCGCCAGCGACAGCGACGCCGACTGCGACTATCCCTCCGAAGGCAACTCCTACGGCTACGGCCCCAGGAAAATAACCTGCCACTTGACACAATCACCGGTGACCACTCAGGGTGTACGGACGATGCATATTTCGGCTGGCGCAATTAATCGCGCTTCAGACGGCCAGGGATATTCGAATTCATGTGCACCTTCCGTTACGACGTGTTGCTCTTAGAGTGTTTCGATCGTGGCACGTTATCACCGCCGGCAACGGCAGAAGTGCAGAAGAGCGAGACCGCTATTGACCATTACTTCTGCAACGGGTCAGGCAGTGGGGTTACTGGCGGGGAAAGCTACACACTGCCACCACGCGGAACTCCAATACCAATACCTACGGCCAGTCCATCCGCTCCGCCGACTGCGACAGCCACGCCCACAGCCACAGCTACGGTGCCGCCGACGGCTACTGCCACCTTCACACCTACGCCTACCGCAACAGCAACAGCGACAGCAACAGCGACGGCTACGGTGGCATCGCGCGAAACGCCTACACCGAGACCGCGGCCAACGACGCCTCCGCCGCGTCCTTAGCGTGGGCAGTGTTAAAATGTTAAAAGGCGCCTCGACCGTGATTCCAAGTGACCGGTGATTAGTGATTCGTGATCAGTTGTAGCCGGCGGATCGGCTTCTCCGAAGACGAGAAGCCGATCACCGTTTCCACTTTGGCGCCTTCTGTAGAGGCAGCCGTGTCGGCTGCGAGACGGTGCGAGTCGCAGGCGACACGCCTGCCACCACACATCAGCAGCTGAGGATCGGGCGGAAACTCGTGATGCGTTTGGCGAGTTCCCGCTAAGGTTCCATGTTCAGGACCTAGGGCCACGGCGGCGGCCTTGGGCGCGGTCTCGGTGTCGGTGTCTCTCTCGGCGGGGCTGTAGCTGTTGCCGTCGGTGTTGGCGTTGGGCTCCCGGCCGGGAATTGGAATTTCCCAACGCGCGTGAACCAGTCGGCACTGCTGGTGGTCGGGAGGTATTCGTTCGTATGCCAGAAGCTAATGCCATCGGCGAGATCGATGGTGGTCATGGTGTAGTCGCCCCACCGCCCGGCAGGAGTCGGACCCTTGGAGCGCGACACGTGGTAGCTTCGTTGAGGTTATCGGGTATGATTTGAGTGAAATTCGCCGGTTAAAATTCGCGAGGCTTCTCGGTGGCGGACCCCTTTACCAAACAGGCAGGGGTTCGCTTTGCGCTTGCACGTGGTCGTCGAATTTGAAAAAACCGTAAGCGCAATCAATGGCTAGAAAACTGATCGTTTGTGCTGACGGGACGTGGAACCGCGTCGAAGCGACGAAGAGCGGCAAGCATGTTTCGACCAACGTCTCGAAACTTGCTGCTGCGGTTCGCGCCGAGGACGACGATGGTAATCCACAGTTCGTGTGCTACCTGGAAGGGGTCGGTACCAACCGCGGCGAATGGCTCCGGGGCGGGATGTTCGGTTTCGGGATTTCTCGCAATATCGGTAGAGCTTACGAGTTCCTCGTCAAAATGTACAAGCCGGGAGACGAAATCTGGATCTTCGGCTTCAGCCGCGGCGCGTTCACCGCGCGGAGTTTGGGCGGGATGATTCGAAACAGTGGCTTGTTGAAACGGGAGCACATCGATCAGGTCGGCGCAGCGATGACCCTGTATCGCGATCGCTACGATGATACCGCTCCCGATGCGCCGCGGGCGAGAATCTTTCGAAATACGTATTCACATGAACCGAAGATTAAGTTCATCGGGGTGTGGGACACTGTCGGGGCACTCGGCGTGCCGGGCGTTCACCTTTGGATGACCCGCCTGTTGCGGATCGAGTGGCAATTTCACGATACTCAACTGAGCAAGATCGTCGAGAACGCCTATCACGCGCTTGCGATCCACGAGAAGCGATGTGATTTCCTGCCCACCCTATGGGAGAAGCGCGATTCGCCGGAAACGGCTAACCAGAAGCTGGAGCAGGTATGGTTTGCCGGCGTTCACTCGGACGTTGGCGGTGGCTATGTGGAAGGTGGTTTGTCGGATGTCTCATTGACTTGGATGATCGAAAAA
>DATFXC010000072.1:0-3401 GCA_035258625.1 Candidatus Udaeobacter sp.
AGCTTTGCGGAATGTCTTTTCATCTCCGCCGCACATCAGATAGAGCTTACCGTCACGTGCCTGGGTGATGCTCGAGGCCATGCAGGCTTCGAGACTTTCCGCGCCGGCTTGATGCGCCAGCTTTTCAACATCGATCTCCACTCCGGGCGAGATTGTCTCACAGTTGATGAATAATTTGCCTCGTGCGTTGATGAGTAAGTTGTCACCAGCTCCGGTAAAGATCTGCCGCACCGCCTTGTCATCAGTCACCACGGTGAAGATCACGTCCGATGCTGCTGTCACTTCTGACAAATCCTGACTCGCCGCGCAACCAACCTCGGCAGCAATAGACGTAGCTTTCGCGCGGTCGATATCGTAAATCGCCGTGATCGGGAACTGCCGATCTTTCAAATGGCGCACCATGTTCCCGCCCATTCGTCCAACTCCAACAAATCCGATATTCATGGCAATAATGTTTGAGGTTTGAGGTTTGATGGCTGAGGTCGCAACGCCGAGTGCCGACCCGAAGTGAAAATGGCGGTAAGTTCGTCGGCCTCCGCCAGCAGAGAAGCAATCTTCTTCTCCAAAACAAACTTTCCCTCGCGAATCAGCTCAAGCCAGTAGAGACTTTCATCGGCTTCTTCAGCCACTATTCCTAACTTCGAAGCAAACTCAGCTCTTGATCGCGCTCGACACGCGGCGCGGTAATTCGCACCGACAGACGTGGCGCTTCTAGCGAGTTGATTGGCAAGCACGCGGCCACCGATCGTGTTGGGCAAGCGATCGATCAAAACCAAAACACGAAGCGCAAACTGCTTGGTCCGACTCTGTAATTCTGCAGATTTCTTCATCCCGCAACATCAAATGTCAAACCTCACCCATCAAACTTCTTCAGAGCTTTCCTGCAAAGAACGGGTTGTGCCGTTTCTCCTCGCCGACAGTTGTCATCGGGCCATGCCCAGGGCAGATGATGGTTTCGTCAGGCAACGTCAGAATTTTTTCAAGATTGTTTTGTAAAGCGTCGCGATACGACACGTTGCCGCCGCCCATTGAGCCGGCAAAAAGCGAATCGCCAACAATAGCAATTGGATGCGCAAGCCCCGTCACAACGTACGTCATTCCGCCAGGGGAATGGCCCCACGTCAGGCGCGTATTGATCCGGAGATTTCCAAGCCGAAACTGCTTTCCCTCTTCGATCGACTCCGCGCCAGGCACCGGTTCGCGCGCCGGGGTAAACACATCTGCGCCGGTTTCTTCGCGAAGAGCCGGCAGATCCGCGACGTGATCGGGATGCGCGTGTGTCAGCAGAATCAGTTGCACATCCAGGTTGCGGTGCTGCGCAAAGCGCAAAATTTGTCTCGAATCAGCGCCGGTGTCGAATGCTGCCGCCACGCGGGTCGCGGGGTCCCACACAAGATAAGCGTTAACGGCCATCCCGTTGTAATCGGTGGTGAATTGCGCGAGGCCGTCCGACGATTCGATTTTCTTTGGGCGCCATTCGCCTTTCGCAATTTCTCCAAGACTGCGCCCATCAAGGCCAAGAACCGGCGCGACGCTTAGCAGAGCGGATTCATCGAAATCGCCATCACGCAGCTTCCGAATTATCTGCGGGCTCACTCCCGCCTTTTTGGTCAGCTCAGAATCGGAAATGCGGAGGCCGCGCTGCGCTTTTCCGATGATATCAGCGGCGTTATCTTCGAGTGGAATCATGGTGGCTAAGCGCTCATCAGTTGCGTTTCCGGCGCAACGCGCAAACTGAAAATCGAATCTAACACCAATTTCTCGATAGCTCGCGCAACGCTGACAACTGTGAACGATTGCTTCGTTTCCTTTTCCATCGATGTGATTGCGACGTTATTGATTCCGCACGGAACAATATGATCGAAAGGCGAGAGATCCCCGCACACGTTCAACGCGAACCCGTGCATGGTGATCCAATGGCGAACACCTACGCCGATTGACGCGATCTTGCGATTTTCGACCCAAACTCCTGTGAGCGATTCGCGTCGCTGTGCGGCAATGTGGTATTGGGCGAGAAGATCGATGAGCAGTTGCTCGAGCCAGCGCAGGTATTTGTGCAAATCCTGGCCACACCGGCGCAGATCGATAATGGGATAACCGATTAATTGCCCCGGCCCGTGATACGTCGCCTGCCCGCCACGATTGATCGAAAAGAGCGGATACGGCAAATGCGCACCGCCTAATTCGCCGTCCCGACTCGATCGGGATTCTGTGGCAGACAAGCTGGATCGGTCAGGCGTGCGCCCGATGGTATAAACCGGTTCGTGTTCGAGAAGAAGCAGCTGGTCGTCCAATGCTCCGTCCTGTCGCTTCTCCGCCACGACTTGTTCCTGCAGCGCGAGTGCACGCGCGAATTCCATTCGACCGAGCCAGCACACGTGAAGGTAGGGACGCCGCGCTCCGACCCCATCACGAGCGAGATTCATATTTGCACTCCTCCCGGAAGACCACGCGCCGCCGTTTCCTGCATCCGCAAATGCGTGAGAGCGATTGCCAGCGCGTCCGCGGCGTCGGCATTGGGTGTTCCGGTTAAGCCCAGAAGCGCGCGTACCATGAAGGCCACTTGATTTTTTCCCGCCGCGCCGCGGCCGACGGTGGATTGCTTGATTCGTCTCGGTGGATATTCGAATACCGGCAATCCATTTTCGGCGGCGGCCAGGATGGCCGCGCCGCGCGCCGCGCCGAGGATGATCGCAGTCCTGTAGCTCTGCACGTAGATCACCGATTCGAGCGCGCAACAATCCGGCTCGTGTGCGCGAATTAATTCGCTCAGCCGATCGTGGATGGCGACCAGACACGATGAGGAACGCATCGAGCTGGCGTTGTGAATGGTTCCGAAAAAGAGCGGACACAGCTTGCCATTATTCGCATCGACGATTGCTACACCGGTGTTGCGGAGAGAGGCGTCGATCGCGAGTACACGCATTTCCCCAAATGTTAAGATCTACTACGGGGCGTTCAACATGGAATCGACAAATTCGAATGCAACGGTTTTACTCCCGCCGTTAAGCAGTGGAGACGACGAAACACAAAACCGTTAGCGCGTATGTTGTCATCATCGTGACGATGTTCGCGATACTTGCGAGCGTGTCGTCATCCTTCGCCACGACAAAAGGCTTAAGCCAAATCGTCACGCCGGATTTGCAACCGGAAGGAGACCTCTCGCTGAGTTTTCAAATCCAAGACAAGCGGATTGCGAATCCGTATCAATTGCAAGCCGAGCTTGGTCTGACGCGATGGGCTGAGGTGGCTGTGTTTCGGGGATTTCAACCGGATGAATGGATCTTCGGCACGGAGATCGGGTTGTTGAGAAAAGAGCCTTATCTCCTTTCGCTTGGGTT
This sequence comes from Candidatus Udaeobacter sp., assembly GCA_035258625.1. Taxonomy (GTDB): domain Bacteria; phylum Verrucomicrobiota; class Verrucomicrobiia; order Chthoniobacterales; family UBA10450; genus Udaeobacter. The sequence goes on from DATFXC010000072.1 coordinate 3,342, forward strand.
TGTGAATTGGTCCCCTCACCTGGATGTCGATCCTCAGCCGTTTATCGAAGCTGGGTATTG
>DATFXC010000073.1:0-6528 GCA_035258625.1 Candidatus Udaeobacter sp.
CGACTCCGGGTTTTTTGAAGTTTTGCCAGCGTCTCGGGACCGGCGCGAGTTTTCTCAAGTCTTCGTCGTATTTGTTATTCGAAAATGGTTTCGCGACGATCCGCAATTTCATTCTCGATCATAGTGACATCATCGTGCAGGACGACTCAGGAATTCCGCTCAATTCCTTCGAACCTAACAAGTGGAACCTGCGTTTCTTTGGCGTCTATCTCGGCCCTATTGATATATTCAAACAACATTATCAACCCCGGCTACGCGAATTGTTCGACCAAACCAATCCGCCACCACTCGAATTTGGATTCGGCTACCGATGGAATTACAAAGAAGCGAATCTAATGGTCGCGACGCGGAAGTAATTTCTTATCATGTCGAGCGAAGTCGAGACATCCTGTTACAGAACGAGTCGTAGCGCCGAGGGATTCCTCGACTTCGCTGCGCTCCGCTCGGAATGACAGAGGGTTGCTTTTAAAACCGGCGGAACCAGGAATAGGGAAAATCGTCGCCCGGGCAGTCGGTCGGCCAGCGCGGCGGATTGATTTCACGGTGTGGTTTTACAGGAATGGCGCCTCTCCCGGTGCCACCGCAACGCTGTCGCAAATAACGGATGAGTTCCTCACAAGCGTCGAGCTGCGCGCGCGTTGGCTGATCATGATTAAAATCGCCTACCAGACAAATGCCGAGCGAGATGTTGTTCAGATAATCGCTGTGCACGTGCCCGCCGTTGATCTGACGCCGCCAGCGATCGCCGACTTCGATCTGGCCGTTACCGGTTGACGTTCCGTTACCGATCACGAAATGATACGCAAGACCGTTCTGCATCCGGCGAACTTGTCGATGGTAGTAATCGAACACGCGCGCGTTGCCCTGTCGCGTGCCGCTATTGTGCACGACAATGAATTGCCAGCGACGTCGTTTCACCGGTGCGCGCCGGATCGCTTCGATAACCGAACTTGATAGATAACGGTAGGTGACTGGGCGACTCCACGGCCAGAAACCGAATCGTCGCGGCGGCGGCGACGGCGGGGGCTCGAAGCCCTGATCCTCCTCGACGCCGGACTTTTCGATCACGACCTGAGCTCGGTCGCCGGCTGGGACGGCCCGAGGAATCTTTGGCTGCGGCGGAGGCGCCGGTGTCGGCGCGGCAACCGCGCGCGGCGGCGTTGCGCTTTCTGATGGCGCGCCCCGCTCTTCTACGCGTGGCGACGGCGTTTTTTGTGGCTTCGACCGGTTCTCTTCTTTTTGTGCCGACTTTGATTTCGTAGTTTTTTTCGTTTTGCCGGATATTTCTTTTGCTCGGGACTTCTTTTTCGCTGATTTCGGTTTGGGCGTTGGTGTGTGGCGCTGTTTGGTTTTTGGCGAAGGACTAGGTTTGTGATTTGCCGCCTTTGCTTTCGCTATCGGGCTCGGAGATTTCTGTGGTTTCGGAGACGACGCGGGACGTGTCTCGGTTTCCTGGGGTTGGTCGCGCCGCTGTTCTTCATTGACTTGCGCGCGAAGGAGACTCGCGACGATTGCGCCGAACGCGAGCGCAGTTGCGAGCCAAATGCGAAAGCGCACCACTGCGACGGAGAGTAACAGAGCGCGTGACGCGATCAACAGTTAGAGGAGTAATTTGTTAAAAAAGTTACAAAACTTAAAAGGGGTTCTCCACCTCTTCCTTGTAACGTTCTTAACTCGTGGCCGCAGGCGCGGCGGCGACCGGCGCAGCCGCGTGCATTCTCTTGCGCTCGCGCCTGAGAATGGCGTTCAATTTTCCTCCCAGCAACAGCAGCAGACACGTCAGGTACATCCAGGTGAGCAGCACGATGATCGAGGCGAGTGCGAGGTACGTCGGGTTGTAACGATCATATCTCGCCACGTAGAGCTGAAACAGCTTCGTAGCGACGATCCAACCGATTGCAAAGAAAATTGCGCCCGGTAACGCCTGACTGACGGTCAAATAATTTTCCGGCGTCAGAACGTAGAGAGCCAGTGCGAGAAGAACCATGAGCAATGCTGTAAATAACAGACTGAGTCCTGCGATCCATGCTTGAAGCGGAAACGCCAGCTGAAATTCCACTTCCGCGACACCGGCCAGTCTTTCGCCAAAGACAATCGCATTAAAACAAACGAGAATAGTGATCCCAAACCAGAACAGCATGAAGAAAGAGATGATGTATTTGGACCACCAATGGCGATCTTCACTGACTCCATGCATCTGGCTGAGCGAGCGTGAAACTGTGGCAATAAAAATCGTGCCAAAATAGATTCCAAGGATGATGCCGGCGTTCGCGAGCAGTCCGCTCGTGCCTGTCACCACAACACTAGCCATGGCAGAGTCCAGAATGTCCTGCACTTTCGGGTCCGGCGGCATGAAGCTCTTCAACAGAAGAAACATCCGATGCAACTTGCTGGGATCAGTACCGAACAGGCCCAGCAAGTGCCATAAGAAGAGTGTGCCAGGAGCCAGCGCGAAAAGAAGCAGATAAGCCATCTGCGCAGCCAGGCCGGTGGTATTATCCATTGCGGTTTCCCAAACCAGCCGGCGCGCGACGCGCCAAATGAATCTGAGATATTTCATCTCCGGAGGAGTTTACTTTGCCGGGCACAAATATCCATTAAAGTCCGAATGCTTTCACGAGTGAGTTGCATCTGCTTCTGGCCTTAATCGTGTCAGTGTCGCCTAACGACTAATGAAGAAGAAAATATTGATTCTGACTGCCAGTTTTGGAGAGGGCCATAACAGTGCAGCCAGGGGAGTACGTGACGGTCTCGCCCGTCTCGCGCCAGATCAGACTGAGGTCGAATTGCGCGATTTACTGGCCGAAGCATATGGGCCGCTGAACGAACTCGTCCGAAGAGCCTACCTGGGCTTGGTCAATTTTGCGTCTCCTGCCTGGGGCACGGTTTACCGCTGGTTCGATCGCGAGAAGGATTTTGATCAGGAGTTCGCGCGATTGGCTCGCCTGAAAGAGTATTTCGCTGCTTTGCTCGACCGCTTTCGTCCCCACGCGGTGATTTGCACGTTCCCAGTGTACTCGAATGTGCTTCGAGGAATCGTTAGCGAGAACCCGGGAACCTTTTCCGATTGCAAAAATGTTGTGGTTGTCACCGACTCCATCACGATCAACGCAGTGTGGTACCGATGCGCTGCCGATTATTTCCTCGTTGCGAACGAGCAAAGCGCAAGCGTGCTGCGGAGTGGCGGAGTTTCGCCGCAAAAAATCAGGATATTTGGGTTTCCAGTTAGCCCCAAATTCGCAGATTTCACGGCAGATCGGCCATTGCCTTCCGGCAATTCGAGTCGGCGGGTTTTGTATATGATTAACGCGGCCAAGCGGGGCGCGCCCGACCTGGTGGGCATGCTCGCGAAACTTGATCTGGATCTTACGGTCACGATCGGCCGCGATGATGAACTACGGCCAGCAATCGAAGCGGCCACCGGTGGTCGTCCAACGAAGATCGTTGGTTGGACGGACGAGTTACCCCGCATGATGCACGATAACCATTTGCTCATCGGGAAAGCCGGTGGAGCTACCGTGCAGGAAACGATCGCAGCGAAATGTCCTATGATCGTCAATCATGTCGTCGCGGGTCAGGAGGAAGGCAATGCCCGGTTGATCGTTGAAACGAATTCCGGCGTGATCGCTCAGTCGCCACCGAAAATCGTGGCGCAGGTGAAGCGCGCGTTTGATGACGGCGCAAAACAATGGCGTGAATGGGCCGGCAACATCACCAAGTTAAGCCGACCGCGCGCAGCACTCGACATCGCGAAGTTCGTATTATCGCTGTGACCAGATTTGCTCGCCGCAACGGAACGTTCGCAACACTTGCAACTGTGGTGAAAGCACAACAAAATCCGCGTCCGCTCCGACCATTACACAGCCCTTGTTTTGGAGGCTGATCGCGCGCGCAGGAGTTTGTGTTGCCATTGCGATGGCGTGATGCAAGGGAACGCTCACGTCGCGCACGATTGTGCGGACGAGATCGATCATGCCCGCTGCACTGCCCGCAAGCGCTGAACGGTCAGCCAACAGACAGACCCCGCTTTCGACGATGCAATCCTTGCCGAAAAGCGAGAACTGCGATCCATCCGCTAATCCGGCGCCCGCGGTTGCATCGGTTACGAGACAAACTGCGTTCGCGCCTTTCGCGCGATATAGCATCTTCATCAACGTCCGTGAAACATGATCGCCGTCCGCGATCAGTTCACAAACGATCTCTGGTTCGCTCAACGCAAACTCAAGCAAACCGGCGACCCGATAAAGGCCGCGCCGGCGCGCGCGCGACATGCAATTAAATGTGTGTGTCACGCTGCGCATACCGTGATCGAATGCAGCCCGGGCATCCTCATCCCACGCGTCGCTGTGTCCGCCGCTCACGCTGATGCCAGGCCCGTGAAAAGCCTCGATCGCTTCGAGTGCTCCCGGCAATTCGGGCGCGATCGTCACCCGTTTGATTACGTCCGCGTATTCGAGCAAGTGCCGCACAGCAGCCGGTAACGGATCCTGAATGAACTCCGCGCGTTGCGCTCCGGCTTTTGCTCTTGAAATGAACGGGCCTTCCACATGAACACCGGCAATCGCGCAGATGGCTGAACGACAATCGCGAACCGCTCGCAAAACGTTGGCTATTTTGTCGAGCGGCGCTGTTGCGGTCGTGAGCAGAATCGAGGTGGTGCCGCCACCCGCGTGGAAATCGCAAATCGCGCGAAATGCTTCTGCCGACGCTTCCATTGTGTCACGGCCGAGCGCGCCGTGCACATGGAGATCGATAAAACCGGGCGCAAGATAATTTCCGTTTAGATCAATGATCTCGTGTTCCCCGCGTGCGCGAGTCCGCTCGCCTGTCCGCCGTAGCCTTGGCGAAGGCGGGCGGATCGCGGCGATTTTTCCTTCTTGCACGACAACTTCAAGCCCGTCGCGAATTCCGTCGGGAAAAATCAAGAGCCCGTTCGTGAAGATCATCTGGTGATGCATGCAATCCTGTCTGCACGGCGATGGAGGCTCAATCCGAAATAGTCGCTCAGTCGTGGCAATAGCGCGCAGCGAAGATAGTCTGTGTCACTCGACGCGCTTGCTACGAAGCGGTATAAAGTCCATCCTCCTCGAGGGATGAATTTCGATTACGACGTCGTGATCATAGGGGGCGCGTTTTCCGGCGCGGCAACGACGCTTATGCTGAAACGCAAACAGCCCGAAGCGCGTGTCCTGATCATCGAAAAGACAACTGCGTTCGATCGCAAGGTGGGCGAATCGACCACGGAGGTGAGCAGTTGCTACATGACGCGGATTTTGGGTCTGACGCATTATCTCGGTCATCATCAGCTGCCGAAACAGGGATTGCGTCTCTGGTTTTCAAACCGGCCTGATCAACTCTTTGATAATTGCGTCGAGATCGGCACGCGTTATCAGAGCCGGCTGCCCGGTTTTCAGGTGGACCGCGCCAAGCTCGATTTGCACATGCTCGATCTGGCGTGCCGAGCTGGCTCCGATCTATGGCGTCCCGCAAAGGTCACCGGCTTTGAGCTAAACGACGGCAACGGCCAAAGGGTAAACGCTGCTGTTGATGGTGACGAACGCACGGTTACTTGCCGTTGGATCATTGACGCTACAGGACGCGCGGCGACGTTCGCGCGAAAGCTTGGCTATTTTCGTCCGAATACCGAGCATCCGATCAACGCCGTGTGGGCGCGGTTCAGCGGTGTGAAAGAGTGGGACAGCTACGAATGGCGCGAACGTTTCCCCGATTACGCGAACCGTTGTCGAACCGCCCGAGAATGGGCCACGAACCATCTCTTTGGACGGGGCTGGTGGATCTGGATCATTCCGTTGCAAGGCGGCGATGTCAGCGCCGGCATCGTTTACGACAGTCGCATTTTCAAATTTCCGGAGGGACCAACTCTGGGACAACGATTGCACGCGCACATTCTCCACAATCCTGTCGGTCGCGAAATCTTTGGGGCAGCGAAAGTGATCGAAGGCGACGTGCACGCGCTGTCGCTGTTGCCTTATCACAGCGAAAAAGTTTGCGGTGACGGTTGGGCCATGGTGGGTGATGCCGCCGGTTTTATCGATCCGCTTTACAGTCCGGGTCTCGATTTTTGTTCTTACACTTCCTACTACGTGGCGGATTTCCTGGCGCGCAGTCTGAAGGGGGAAGACGTTGCCAACCGGGTACGCCATTACAACGAACAATATCCCATTACCTACCGTTCCTGGTTCGAGAGTCTGTATAAGGACAAATACTATTACATGGGCGACGCGGAGCTGATGTCAGCGGCGCTGCTGCTCGATGTGAGCAGTTACTACACCGGCTTGGTGAGAGCGGTCTATCGCGACCCAGAACGCGAATTTCTCCATCTGCCTTTCAGCGGGAACGGCGGTAAATTCGTGCGAAAAATAATGAATTTTTACGGTCGCCGACTGACAACCATGGCGAACCGCAGATGGATGACTGGCTATTACGGACAAAGAAACGCCGGCTGGCGCGAACTTTACGACGGATTCGTTCCGGACCGTCGCCTTGCCAAGCAAATTTCACGCGGAC